>NZ_JBVYHB010000002.1:0-151180 GCF_056033425.1 Leisingera sp. SA32
TCTGCTCGAGCCTATCGGGAACATTCCGCCGGCAGAAGCAGAGGCCAATTTCTACGCCGCTCTGGAAACTGAGGCACGAGCCGCGTAACTAACTGAAATCAGCCTCCGGCAAAAGAAGCAGAGGCCAATTTCTACGCCGCTCTGGAAACTGAGGCACGAGCCGCGTAACTAACTGAAATCAGCCTCCGGCAAACCCGGCGCGGTTCAAAGAGATGGATCAGTTCGCATCGATGTTGCGTCGGCTGATCGCCGGAACAGGCGATACGTTGGCGTGAAATGACAGCATCGCTATAGAACCTGTAGCAGACCTTCGTAGCCTTAAGCGAATGGCAGCTGGGTCCCGCATCACTTCCGTTCTACGATTCTTGCTGGCTGCTCCTGCGGCGAAAGTCTGCTCCTGCCATCTCTCGCGCAGCATTGGACCGCCGCCGGGATAGCAGATCCCAGAACTTTGCAAAGGGCACTACAATCGGCGTTTCCAGCAGATGTGCGGGCATTATCTTGTCGATCCCGTTGCCTGCGCACCGGCATCGGGCTGGGAGAAGGGACAGGTCGAGAACCAGGTCGGCGTTGTCCGGCGTCGCTTCTTCGTGCCCAGGCCCAAGTTTAAGAGCTACGCCGAACTAAACGCCTGGCTCGAGGACCGCTGCGTTGCTTGGGCCAAATCTCATCCGCATCAGGAGCTTCGAGACCGCACGATCTGGGAGGTCTTCGAGGGCGAGCGGGCGAGTCTGGTGCCATATGTCGGCCCCTTTGATGGATTCCACGCTGTTCCGGCGTCAGTCTCGAAGACCTGTCTCGTCCGGTTCGACAAGAACCGCTATTCGGTGGAGGGCCGCGCCGTCGGCCGGCCAGTCGAGATCCGCGCCTATGCCGAGCGGGTCGAGTTCTGACAGGACGGCAAAATCGTAGGGCAGCATGATCGAGCCTTCGGGCGCGACAAGGCCATCTACTATCCGCTGCACTACATTCCAATGCTGGCCCGCAAGCCCGGTGCCCACAGGAATGGGGCGCCGTTCAAGGACTGGGAGTTGCCGCCCGCGATCAGGCGAGTGCAGCGCAAGCTTGACAAGGTGCCGAATGGTGACCGCCAGATGGTTCAGATCCTGAGCATGATCCAAACCGACGGGCTGGATGCTGTGGATGCTGCCTGTGCCAAAGCCTTGAACGAAGGCGTCCCCGCCGCCTCAGACTTCATCAACATCTTGGCCCGATATCGTGAACCGCCGCCGCCGTTGACCATTGATACGCCGGACGCGTTGCGACTGACCTGCCAGACCGTGGCTGATTGCAAACGCTACGACAGCCTCAGGAGGCCCAACCATGGAAAGATCACAGGTGCTGGATGCGATGAGCCAGCTGAAGCTCTACGGCATGAAGGCCGCCTACGATGAGATCCTCACAGCTGCGGTGAAGCATCAGCACGAACCGCAACAGATCATCGGCGATCTGCTGAACGCCGAGATCAGCGAGAAGCAGGCCCGGTCGATCAAATACCAGATGACAACTGCCAAGCTCCCCCTCGCAAAGGAGGTCCACGAGTTCAGCTTCGAGGACACGCCTGTCAACGAAACGCTGGTGCGCGATCTGGCCTCCGGCGAGTTCCTTGAGCATCAACGCAGCGTCGTGCTGATCGGCGGCACAGGGACCGGCAAATCCCACCTGGCCGTCAGTATCGCCCGGGCGTGCATCCGCCGCGACAGACGGGGGCGATTCTTCAACGTTGTGGACCTGGTGAACAAACTCGATGCGGAAGCCCGCGCCGACCGACAGGGGCGCACGGCAGATCTGCTGTGCCGCCGCGACTTCCTGATCCTCGACGAGCTTGGCTATCTTCCCTTCGCACGAACCGGTGGTTAGTGTTCCATCTCATTAGCCGCCTCTACGACCGCAAATCGATCATCGTGACGACCAACCTCGACTTCGGTGAATGGCCCTCGGTCTTTGGCGACGCCAAAATGACCACTGCACTGCTCGACCGCCTTACCCACCATTGCGACATCGTCGAAACAGGCAGCGAGAGCTGGCGCTTCAAAACCCGAGAATAGTCGAGCCGACGCTGGCCCGATACGGCTTCGCTGTGTGGAGGCTGCGCCGCATCGGGCCAGCCAACCGCACGTCAAACAGGGGTTCAATTTCGGATGCCTACAGGGGGTCAAAGTTCCGTGCCGATTGACAGTGGAGGTCAGCTCCCAGCCCTTCGTGCATCGCGCGGCAATGGCTTTAGCTCATGCACAATGGGCACGACGAGCAATAGGAAGGCCTTCGTGGCACCAAAGACTTATTCACCCCCCTAGAATGAACCTTTCCCTTTCGCATGCGTTACGCCCTTAGAGGAGACTTACCATGGCCGATAAAACCACCGACAGCACACAGCCTGTATCGACAGCCGAAACGGAAGACCTGACGGTTGTAACCCCAGGTGCACAGCGTGACATCCGGGAGGAACCCGTTGATCGCGACGACCCACCGGTCGCAGACCTAGCCCGCGAACTGCCGCCCGAAGTGAAAGACGCGGTACGTAGCGAAGGGACATGGGAAGGAGACGCAGGCCGTCACGACGGTGACGAAGCGCAGGAAACATCCGGCGAACTCAGCGGCATCGAGAACGACCGCGACGCAGGCGGCTGAAGGACATCCGCCGCCACACTAAGGAACCGCGCAACCTCGGCTTCTAAACTGTAGTGGCGAAGTGAAACGCGCAAAGTTTCCAGAAAGCTTTGAAAGCCGGAGGGAATCTGGCCTGCATACCCAATCGATGACAGCGTTAAACATGCATCAAATACACCAGGCGCCCCTAAAAGACCAGAGATCGCAGCAATGCCTACTTGTTCTTCGAAAGATAACTTATGGCTGCGGAAGCCCCTAAGATGACGAAGCCAGTGAGAGAAAGGGTTGCGGTGAGATGATTAGGCAATGAAAGCACACTCCAGCCCGACAACGTCGAAAGCATCAGAAAGGCCCACCCCGTCCAATCCAGCACAGTAAAGTTACGAAAAAAGTTTAATTGAAGTAAGCCCTCAGACATTCTGGCCTCCTTGACACAGCTTCGCGTAGCCCCAAACACCTGCAAGGAACACGCCTAGCACGATGTAGAGTTCCTGCGAAAGGAACGGAAGAAATGTGCCAAAGACCTCAACGACTTTGTCGGCAGTAGATGTCGTCGCTATTAGTCCCCCAGCGGAAGTGCCACACACATTTAAAAAACAGGCACGGTTCATAACTCTTCAACTTTGTCTAACAGACGTATGCCCACAAAGTGTACTGAAGCATGGCAAATAAGTCACGCTGAAATTCCCCATCACGCTTAGGGGTCCACTCGCCGACAATATTCTGAAACAGTCACCTATTGGCCGAGCTTTCGCCTCGAAAGGACCTGGACCTTGTCGGCGCAATCCAGCAGCGCGCGCCAGTCTCGGGACCACATGAGCTCTACCCGCTGATCGCTGAGCCAGCCACTAGGGTTCTGCACCGGCACCGCGCACGGGTCCACAGCCTCAGCGTAGCGCGTTGAGCCGCCGCACCCGGCCAGGGCCGAGACAGCGAGGCACAGCAGCAGGATCCGCATGGGCCTTCTCCTCCAGTTGGCGTGAAAGTTCATCGGGAGCGCGCAAAGTCTTGATGCGGGCAGCCTCCAGCTTTCGAAATGCTTCGGTCTGCGCCAGGTCGCGCGGCTGGTGATCCGCCCGGCAGTCCGCGCCGCCTTGGCGGTAACCAACGCCGACCGCAGATGCCAAAGCCGCGAAGGCAACCAGAACGACCGCCCCTCTCATGCTTCCGCATCCAGCGCCCGCAGGCACATTGATCGCTCCGACAGGCGGCGGTTGGTCAGGCCGCGGATCACCCGCCCCCCTGCCCGGTTTCAGCGCGGCAGCTGATTGCAGGCGCCCCGCAGATCGCCTGCGTTGGCCTTGCGCACCAAGGTCGACCGGCAGGCCGCAGCCACGCCCACATTGTAGGTCCAGGACACCAGCGCGATCTTCACCCCCACAGGCACCTTGCCTGCTGGAACCCACCCATCGAACGCGTGGCGGTCGAGAACCCGGTCATGCATCGGCATGCAAAGGAGCGGATCCTGAACTACCAGCCCGCTGCCCAACACGTGCAGCCATGGTGGTTTGGCGACCCGGCCTTCAAAACGCCCGGGCTCTATCTGCGCGGCCTGCCGCCGCTCAAACCGACGAACCGCCTGGAACCGCCAGCGAAGGGCACGGAGGAACACAAGCGCTGGTCCGCCTTTCACCGCGCCAGCCCCGGCCACGATCGCTGGAAGCTGCGCAGCAAGACGTTCCCCGGCATCGCCGCCGCCATGGCCGACCAGTGGGGCGGCTGGGCGACCGAGCAGGAGCGGGCAGCATGAAGACATATAACGCAACGAAATTGCGCTCCGGCGAATACCGAACCAGGAGATGGTATCCGTGACCACAGCAAACCAAATCCTAGCGCGCGAAAGCACGGCAGCTAAGATGCTGGATATGCCGCTCAAGGAATTCCGCGCCCTGGTCAAAGCGGGCAGCCTGCCCAAACCGGTAAAGATCGGCGGCAAGATCGAACGCAGGTTCGTGAAACAGCTTAAGGCGATCAGCTAAGGCGCCATGCTGAGTGAAGATTTCGAATGGTAAAGAAGAGGTCAAAACCTTACCTCGCCCGGATCCGGCGCGGCGAAAAGGACTTTTGGTAGTTCCGCAAGGGGAAGACCATGATCCGCCTGCCCGACGATCCTGATAGCGAGGAATTTGACCGGGAATACTGGGCCATCCGGTCGGGCCAGCACAAGACGACAGTCAAAACCACCTTTGACGCCCTTATTACCAGCTACTACCAGACACCGCGGTTCAAAGGGCTGATCGCAAGCACAAAGGCTGAGTACCGCCGCATGCTAGAGCTGCTCCGCGAAAAGAACGGCCCAAAGGACTTCACCAAACTGCGCCGCAAGCATGTTATCGCAGCACGGGACAAGTATGCAGACCAATGGCGCAAGGCGAATGCCATGGTCGAACAGCTTTCGATTCTGGCCCGTCACTCCATTGATCTTGAGTGGATCACCGCCAACCCCGCCCAGAGCGTCGAAAAGCTGAAGGGCGGCAGTTATGAAGCCTGGCCGGAATCAAAGCTGGCGGCATATGAACGCTATTGCGAACAGCACGGGCTGACACTGGAGCGCGCGATTTATGAGCTGTGCATCGGGACCGGGCAGCGAATCGGTGATGTGGTCGCGATGGAATGGGCTCATTTCAATGGCGGTTTCATGGACGTTGTGCAGGAGAAAACTGGCGCACGTCTGTCAATCTTCTGCCCGCATCGACTGCAAAGCTTCTTGGAACGCTTACCTCGCACTGGAAAGCACATCTTGGCCAAGAACCTGACGCAGCATCTCGGCAAGAGACGCGCGCATAGCCTTGTGGCCGAGGTCCGCAAGATGATCGGGGCCGAGGATTTTGTGATTCATGGCTGGCGCTACACCGCTGCCAAAGAGCTGGCGGAAGCCGGATGCTCTGACACAGAGATTCAATCCGTAACCGGCCACCGATCTCTGGAAATGGTGAAGAAGTACCGCCAGCAAGCCAGGCAAAAGCAGCTCTCAAAGACCGCTCAGCTACGTCGGAACAGAACAAAAACGGAGTGAGAACAAAATCCAGAGTGTAAAACAAAGTGTAAAACACTGTGAGTCAACGTCGCAGCGCCGCCCAGAAACAACTCGATTTTTTTCAGAACAATCAATGTGGTGCGGGTGAAGGGACTTGAACCCCCACGCCTTGCGGCGCCAGAACCTAAATCTGGTGCGTCTACCAATTCCGCCACACCCGCACGAACCACGGAGGCTTCCGCCCCCGCGTGCCGCGCTCAATAACAAAGCTTGCAGCCATATGCGAGCGGAAAAATCAGGTCCGGTCGCCGCCCCCCCTGTGCATTTAGGCAACAATGTCTATCAATAATCAGGGAGATGAGCGAGTTTCCGCCCGAAAGGGCTGGGCCTTGATTCCGCTTCTGCCGTAAATTCACGGAAAACGTCTGAGGCAGACAAAGCGAGAACACAATGAAACAGATTGAAAATGCAGCCTTGCGCGCGCGGCTGGGGTTGCGAGACCGTATCCAGCCCCGTCGCCTGTTCCAAGGGCGCCAGATCATCACCTTGCCACACGGCACCTGTGTCAGGACCGACTGCGGCACGCGTCGAGCAGAGAGCATCGGTGCCAGCGACCACCTCCTTACCCGCACCGGCGGTTCAGCCAAGGTGATGGCGGTGCGCAGCCGCAAAGCCATGGTGCAGACCGTTCGCTTTGTGAACCCCATGGCGGACGGCGGCGACCAGATTTTGCCTTGGGACCAGCCTGTGCTGCTGCGCGACTGGCGTGCGCAGGCCCTGTTTGGCCAACCCCAAGCGGTTGTCCCGGCCTATGAGCTCGTCGACGGAGAGCACATTTGCGACCTTGGCATGCAGATGACCGAGCTGGTCGTGCTGGAGTTTGCGCGCCCGCACGTGATTTTTGCAGGCGGGCTGGAGCTGGCCGCAGCCGCAATGCAATCCACCGACGATCTGCGCCCCGCAGCCTGATCTGGCGCGCTACCCACCCAGCCTGCGCAGCACCGCGGGGATCTGCTCCGGCAGGTCCTCGGCGATCAGGCCGGGCCCAAACTCGAGCGCGCATTCGACGTGGACATAGGCAGCGGCTTCTGCCGCCTGCATCGGGGACAATCCGCGCGCCATCAGCCCGGCGATGAACCCCGCCAACACGTCGCCTGACCCGGCAGTCGCCAGCCAGGGTGCGGCCCGAGAACCCGATGCCGCGTTCACGGAACAGCGACCGTCCGGCGCGGCGATTACTGTATCTGCCCCCTTGAATACCACCACGCAGCCTGCGCGTTCAGCAGCCTCGCGAGTGGCCTCAACCTTGGAATAGGCCCGATCAGCCGTGGCGGCGGCATTCAGTCTTTCAGCCAGATCCGGAAACAGCTTGGCAAATTCGCCACCATGCGGCGTCAGTACGCAGTGCTCGTGCAGGATCTGGAACAGCGCCTCCGGCTTCAGTTCAAACCGAGTGAGCGCATCAGCGTCCAGCACCGTGGCGCGCGCTTCCTTCAGCACCGCCATCACCACCGCCTGGGTATCGGCGCCCCGCCCCAAACCTGGCCCAAGGCACACGGCGTTGAACCGCGCATCCTCCAGCAGCTCGCTGACACCATGTGCCCCATCAATCTGACGCAACATGATTGCGGTGAGGTTGGCGGCGTTCTCAAACATCGCGGAGCGCGGCGAACCGACAGTGACCAGCCCTGCCCCGATCCGCAAAGCACCCCGTGCAGCAAGGCGCGCCGCACCGGATTTCCCGTGGCCACCCGACAGAACCAACGCGTGGCCATTGGCATACTTGTGACCCACCACCTTTTGCAGGTCCGGCAAGGTCTCTCGTTCAATTGGCTGCATCACCGCTCCGCCTTTTCAATCTTTCCATTCTCGTAACCCAATATCTTTGACAATTACCTTACCGCATACCTCCGGTCCGCGTGCCGTGACATGCCCATGCTTCAATTCATGGAACGTGACCGTCAGATCCGCAGGCAAGGCGCCGAAATCCCTGCCGCTATCCCCGCAAATCCCGCTGGGAAGGTCAACCGCGACCACTCTGCCTTGCGGGGAGGGCGCATGGCCACGACGCAGGAATGGCGTCAACCGCCCCCACGTCGCGGTAATGTCTGACGGCAGGTCCCGGCTCACACCAATGCCGAACACGGCGTCGATCACGACCAGCCGGCTGGTGTCGGATCCTGCAACGGCCTGGCCAATGGCTTGTTGATCCCATTCCGCAACCGCTCCGACCTCCGCCCACCGCAGGTAGTTCGCATGCGCATCGGGCGGAAGTTGGTCCGGGTTCCCGTACAGGAACAACTTCAAATCCCAACCGCAGCCCTTCAGAAGCCGTGCCACCACGAAACCATCGCCGCCGTTATTGCCCGGCCCGCACAGCACAACAGCGCGGCGCGGACCTTCACCTTTCTGAAAGGACACGGGGGGGGGGGCGGAGGCCGACCCCCGCGGGTCCGCTAAATCCGGCCAGATCTCCATGATTGCCGCGACGACACCCTGCCCGGCCCGCTCCATCAGCTCCTGCCCGGACACGACACCAGACGCGATGGCGGACTGTTCGATGGCCCGCATCTGGGCTGTGGTCAGAATGTCAGCCATTCTTTGCCCCCGATTCAGTTTTGTGCAATTCTTGAGCGCTCTGATTATCTTTTAGGCATTAGCGAACAAAACCTGCCCACTATTGCCGCAGCTCCACAGCCACGCATTGCTGCCCCCATTTAGAAATGAAATGACATCCACAACAAGCTTGTGAGGAGCCACACCGATGAAAAAGATCGAAGCCATCATCAAACCCTTCAAATTGGATGAGGTGAAGGAAGCGTTGCAGGACGTTGGTGTGCAGGGGCTTTCCGTGATCGAGGTCAAGGGCTTCGGTCGCCAAAAGGGCCACACCGAACTGTACCGCGGCGCCGAATATGTGGTGGATTTTCTGCCCAAGGTAAAGGTCGAGGTTGTGCTGGACGACGATCAGGTCGACCAGGCGATCGAGGCCATCGTCGACGCTGCCAAGACCGACAAGATCGGCGACGGCAAGATTTTTGTCTCGCCGGTTGAGCAAGCCATCCGCATCCGGACCGGCGAAACCGGGCCCGACGCGCTGTAACGCACCAGAACACCAAAAGATTTCTCTACAAAAAGGACCGAGGGAATGAGCGTAGAAGCAGTTCTCAAGACACTCAAGGACGAAGACATCGCCTATGTCGACATCCGCTTCACCGATGTGCGCGGCAAGCTGCAGCACGTGACCGTGGACGTCGATCTGGTGGACGAGGACTTCCTGGAAGAGGGCTTCATGTTCGACGGCTCCTCTATTGCCGGCTGGAAGTCGATCGAAAACTCCGACATGAAACTGATCCCGGACACCACCTCCGCCTATGTGGATCCGTTCTACGCCGAAAAGACCCTGTGCATTCACTGCTCCATCGTCGAGCCCGACACCGGCGAAGCCTATGAGCGCGACCCGCGCGGCACCGCCGAGAAGGCCGAGGCTTACCTTAAGTCCTCCGGCATCGGCGACGTGGCCTACATGGGCCCCGAGGCGGAATTCTTCCTGTTCGATGACGTGCGGTACTCCAACACCATCAACAAGGTGTCCTATGAGGTCGACGCAACCGACGGCTCCTGGAACACCGACGCCGAGTTCGAGATGGGCAACATGGGCCACCGCCCGGGCCTCAAGGGCGGCTACTTCCCGGTGAACCCCACCGACGAAGCGCAGGATCTGCGCTCGGAAATGCTGTCCACCATGAAACGCCTGGGTATGAAGGTCGACAAGCACCACCACGAGGTTGCGTCGTGCCAGCACGAGCTGGGCCTGATCTTTGACAGCCTGACCAAACAGGCCGACGAGCTCCAGAAGTACAAATACGTGATCCACAACGTCGCGCACGCCTATGGCAAATCGGCGACCTTCATGCCGAAACCGATCTATGGCGACAACGGCACCGGCATGCACGTGAACATGTCGATCTGGAAAGACGGCAAGCCGCTGTTTGCAGGCGACAAATACGCCGATCTGTCGGACGAGGCCCTGTGGTTCATCGGTGGCATCCTGAAGCACGCCAAGACCCTGAATGCCTTCACCAACCCCTCGACCAACTCCTACAAGCGTCTGGTTCCCGGCTTTGAAGCGCCCGTTCTGCGCGCCTATTCGGCCCGCAACCGCTCCGGCTGCGTGCGGATCCCGTGGACCGAAAGCCCGAAAGCCAAGCGCGTCGAGGCCCGCTTCCCCGACCCGAGCGCAAACCCCTACCTGTGCTTTGCAGCGCTGCTGATGGCTGGTCTGGACGGCATCAAGAACAAGATCGACCCCGGCGAAGCCATGGACAAGAACCTGTACGATCTGCCGGCCGAAGAGCTGGAAGGCATCCCGACCGTCTGCGGCAGCCTGCGCGAAGCGCTGGATGCGCTGGCTGCGGACCACGACTTCCTGCTGCAAGGCGACGTGTTCACCAAAGACCAGATCGACGGCTATATCGAGCTGAAGATGGAAGAGGTCTACAAGTACGAGCACACCCCGCACCCGGTTGAGTTCGGCATGTACTACAGCTGCTGAGCTGGTCTACTGATGATGGAAAGGGCGCCCCGCGGGGCGCCCTTTTTCATTGCACTTCACTGTGCGGTTGATCCTTGCCGTACCTGCCGCTAATCAGGCCCGCCCGGACCCTAACGCAGGAGCCTGCCCATGGCTGCCCCCAACACTCTCGGCATCGACTTTGGCACCTCCAACTCCGCCGCGGGGATTGCGGTGGCGGGCCGCCCCTGGCTGGTAGAGATGGAGCCGGGTGAACAAACCCTGCCCACCGCCGTGTTCTTTGAGGAGGACAGCCGCACAATGCGCATCGGCCACAGTGCCACCCGCGCCCTGATCAGCGGCGAGGAAGGCCGCTTCATGCGCGCGCTCAAAAGCCTGCTGGGCACGTCGCTGCTGCATGAGGAACGCCGTCTGGGCGGTGAGCGCATCAGCTTTGCCAGTCTGATCGCGCGCTTTCTGGCGGCAATGAAGTCCCGCGCCGAAACCGCCACACATATGGAGTTCACCCACGCGCTGTCGGGCCGCCCGGTGCGCTTTCACTCCAAGGATGAGGACCGCAATGCCCAGGCCGAGACCGATTTGCGCGCCTGTTATCTGGAGGCCGGGTTTCAAGACGTGATGTTCATGTATGAACCCGAAGCCGCGCTGCGCGCTTCGGTGCCTGCGCCGGGGCTGGGCCTGATTGTCGACATCGGCGGCGGCACCTCGGATTTTACCGCTTTTGAACAGGGCGCGGACGGGGCCACGCGCATCCTTGCCTCGCATGGTGTGCGACTGGGCGGCACCGATTTTGATCGCCAGCTCAGTATTCAGCATGTGATGCCGCTGCTGGGCCGCGGCACCCAGATCCGCAACACGTTCGGCGGCGGAACTCTGCCCGCGCCAAACCGCCTGTTTAACGACCTGGCCACCTGGCAGATGATCCCATTTCTGTACAGCCCGGAAAGCCGCCGTGCAGCGCAGGATCTCGCGGCAAATGCAGTGGAACCGGAGAAGCTCTCCCGACTGGTCTCGGTGCTGGAGGATGAGCTGGGCCACGAGCTGGCCTTTGCGGTGGAACGAGGCAAGATTCGCGCCAATGGTTCGCAGGCCGATGGCGGTATCGACCTGCGTCTGCTGGAGCGGGGCCTGTCGGTCCCCTTGGATGCGGCCGCGATGAACGACACCCTGGCGGCGCAGACGGCCACCATCGGCGTCTGTGCGCAGGAAACCCTGCACCTCGCGGGGGTTGCTCCAGAGCGGGTGGATCGGATCGTGTTGGTGGGCGGCTCTTCGCTGCTGGCGGCGGTTCAGTCGCAGATGCAAGAGCTCTGCCCCAACGCGCGGCTGGAGACGCAAAACGCCATGACGGCGGTGGCCGACGGGCTGGCTCTGGCTGCCGGAACCGCCTTTGCCTGACCGCAGCGGCGGTTTGGCGCGGATGGGAAGTTCCGGCAGGATTTCCCGTTAGACAAGCACGCAGGGCGCGCTAGGCTGACCGGACTTGTTCCCTGCTGAGAGTGTCCCAATGCGCCGGCTGATTGCACCTGCCCTGATTTCCACCCTCCTTGCCTCCCCCGCCGTGGCCGCGACCTGCGGCAACAGCTCTGCCGGTTTCGACGCTTGGAAACAGGCGTTCAGCCGCGAGGCAAAACGTGCCGGCGTGCGCAAGGCCGGGCTTCAGGCGCTGGCAAACGCGCAATATGCCCGCCACACCATTGCCGCCGACCGCAACCAGAAAAGCTTCAAGTACTCGCTCGAGAAATTCATGCAGATCCGCGGCGCCGCCACCATTGTGGCGCAGGGGCGCAAGCGCAAAGCGCGCAACGCTGACTTTTATGCCGCGCTCGAGCGCAAATACGGCGTCCCTGCCGGCATTCTGATTGCTATCCACGGCATGGAAACGGCCTTTGGAAACTACATGGGCGACAGTCAGGTGGTCTCCGCAATCGTGACGCTGACCTACGACTGCCGCCGCTCGGACTTTTTCCGCCCGCATGCGCTGGGGGCGCTGAAACTGGTGGACCAGGGTGCCATCACAACGGCCACCAAAGGTGCCAAGCACGGTGAGCTGGGTCACACCCAGTTCTTGCCCGGCAATGCGCTGCGCTATGGCGTTGACTGGAACCGCGATGGGCGGGTGGATTTCTACGATATGGGCGACGCGCTGGCCTCGACCGCGCATTACCTGCGCCAGAAGGGCTGGAAACCCGGCAAGGGCTACCAGCAGGGGCAGCCTAACTACCGCGTTCTGAAGGAATGGAATGCCGCCACGGTTTATCAGCAGTCGCTGGCGATCATGGGACGCCAGATCGACGGCTGACGGCGTACGACAGCGCACCACATAGTGCGCGCGATTCCCGCGTCATTGTAAACCTTGCGGCGCCAATATGTCGGCCCGGTGCCACAGTTGGGCCGCATTCCCCGTCGCATCGTGCAAATTTGACAAAAATTCCACATAACAACAGAAACTTAAACAATGCCCCAATTTCGGAGCCACTGCTGAGAATTTGCGATCAACAGGCCGAAATCTGCCCTACTTTCAACCCGTTCAAATTTTATCGTTCTCCCAACGGCACCCTGAATGGAGGATCCGGACAGTGGTAGAAACAGTGGCAGAGAACGTGCAATTTACAGGCAGACTTGGGCTGGACAGACGGGACAGCGGCACCCTGGCCGCGGCAGTTTCGGTTGTCGTTGACGCGCTCGAGGACTTTGGTCATCCGGCCGAAGCGATCGAGGCGCGCGCCGAAAACGCCGCCCGGCTGCAATGCGACACCTATCTGGTGGCTCTCCGCCTGCGGCGGGTGCCGCTGCGCCGGGCCAGACGGCTGGCCAGCCATGTCATGCAGCCGACGGCGCTGCTGGACTTGTCACTGACCCCGGCGTTCCCGGAACATTGTGACAGGGAAATCAGCGAACTGGTGCTGGCCGAGATACTGCGCCGACTGATCGCGGCGCTGGAGGCGACCTCGGTCGAATGGCAGCAGGCGCCGGTCGTTCTAAGCTGCGACCAGTTCCTGAGCGCCTTCGACCCCGCCCCTGCACCCAAGTCAGAGGTTTCGGCTGAGCAGAACGCGTTCACATCTGCCCAATCCAACACGGACACAGCCCCGCTCGTGGCAGCTGCCACAGCGCCCCCTGCCGCCGGGCCGACGACCATCGCAGAGAGCGCAACGGCGCCGCAGCGCGGGTCGAAGCCCAGACGGCTGCGGGGCCGCGCGTGCTTCACCCCGGTTGAGCAGGCCGCGCCAGCACTGGAAGCCCACTGCGACCGTGTCTTTCGCGCAGCCGGCGTTCGCCGCGGTGACTATGACCCGCATCTCGCCACCCAGCGAGCACGCGCACGCAGACGACAGCGTGATGCCGACGCCGCGTCAGCCTATCGGAAGGATGCTCAGGCGTTCTTGATCGGCGGCACCCAGCAGGCATCGACGGTGTCGACAAAACAGGCGTTTGGCACCGGCGGCGGCGCCGAGGGTCGCATCGCCGGTGTCGCCGGGATTACCCAGATCACTGGGGGACTGGTTCGGCGTCTAAGCCAGACCGCCCGCGCCACGCTCAGCCTTGGGGACATGGGGCGGATGCGCTTTGTTGGCCATCTTCTGCTGCTGTCTGCACTACTGCTGTTCCTGGACAGCGCAGGAACGGTACAGGCTGCTCGCCCGCTGCTGCCCTGAGAGGCGCACGTCGGATCTTGCAGCGGCGTCACAGGCCAATGGCGCTGGCGGCCTCGCCCTGGCCCCATTGGCGCATCACATCCGCCCGTGACACAATTCTCGTATGGATCGAGAACACCACCGCGCCGGTCCGTGGCAGCCGCAGGATGGCCTGACGCTCGGTGCGTAGAAACCCCGCCTGCGTTGGGTCGTCCTGCGACCGCGGCGCCCGTTCACTGCGAGGCTGAAACAGCGTCGGGTCCGTGTACCACAGCGCGTTGAACCGCCACAGCGGTCGCCCCGGCTGCACCCCGTCGAACAGCCGCTGCACCCGCGCCGCGATGCCCGCATCGTAGCTGTCGACGGGCCCATGGATGGCGGTCAGCGGTCGCATGAATTTCTCCGCCAGGGTCCAGCTTGCCGGGAAACACAAAACCGCTCCGGTCAGCACGTGTTCGGCAGACTCCGGCGGTTTTTCAAGGATGCAGAAGTCCTGCTGCGCAATCCGCCCCAGGCAGGCCAGAGGATCGTCCCAGTCCAACGCCACCCTGCTGCCATCGGGCCGGACAACGGTCCCATCCTGCACAGTTTCCCCAGCCGCCAGCACCAGTTCCAACAGCTCGTTTGCGGCTGGCAGCGCCGCCGGGTGAAGCCGCAGCACCTCATCCCGCCGGGCGGCCAGCAGGCGTTCGCGCTCTGCGATCTGGGCCGCATAAGCCTCGTCGCGCTGGATCCAGTGTTCGGGCGCCAATGGCTGCACACCGGGCAGTTTGCGCGCGTTCAGCGGGTCGTAGGGGATCGTGGTCTGAAGAATCTGCGTCATGCCCAAGGGGTAGCAGCTGAAACAGTATTTGCCATCTGCAAGTTGCACGTGCCCACGATTTTTCCCGCCGCAAGGCACCGTCAGCGCGATCCGCTGCAAGTCCGGGGTCAGCAATCCTGCTGAAACCCCGCCAACTTGTCGCGCAAAACCAACACGCCGGGGCTGTCTGTTATCTCACCCAGTTGCGTCAACGGAACCCAGGCCAATGCCTTGGACTCCCTGCTGGCGCGGATGCTGCCAGCTTCGGCAACGAAGAGGAAACGCACGTCGTAATGCAGATGTGCAGGCTCACCCGCCCGCGCCGGGATCTGATGGATGTCGACATCGAACACCTGGGGCGACAGCAGCCGAATACGGGTCAATCCGCTTTCCTCATAGGCTTCTTTCTGTGCCACGAACGCCGCATCGGCGATGCCGTCACAATGACCGCCAAGCTGCAGCCAACGGTCCAACTTGCGGTGGTGGGTCAGCAGCACGTGGTCCATGTCATCGGACATCACGAAGGCAGAACCGGTTACATGGCCGGTGGCCGGGTTGCGACCGAAAGCCTGCGGCTCCTCCGTGCTAAATGCGTGTAGCCGCTGCCACATCCGCCGGTCGCGCGCGTCTTTGGGGTCGAAGCACCCGATGCCGCTGATCCGTTCGACACTCATTCGCCTTCACCATCCCGTGACGTTGTGCGGCACGGTCTTGTCCTGCCTGCGTTGCGCCCACAGTCTAGTCCCAGCACAGAACAAAGGCCATGCCCATGCCCACCGAACGCATCCGCTTTGCCGGCCATGCCGGAACCAGTCTCGCCGCCCGCCTCGATCTGCCGGAGGGGCCGGTGCTGGCGACGGCCCTGTTTGCCCATTGCTTTACCTGCTCCAAGGATATCCCCGCCGCCCGCCGCATTGCCGGACGACTGGCGGCAATGGGAATCGCGGTGCTGCGGTTTGATTTCACCGGGTTGGGCCACTCAGAGGGCGAGTTCGCCAATACCACCTTCACCTCAAACGTCGAGGATCTGGTCGCGGCGGCGCAGTATCTGGCGGGTCGCGACATGGCGCCGTCGCTGCTGATTGGTCACTCGCTTGGGGGGGCGGCGGTGTTGCGCGCACGCGCGGACATTGCGTCGGTGCGCGGCGTGGTGACACTGGGCGCCCCCTTTGACCCCAGCCATGTTGCGCATCATTTCGACGCCGCCCTGCCGGAGATCGAAGCCAAAGGCCAGGCTGAGGTCTCGCTGGGCGGGCGCCCCTTCGTGATCGGCCAGCCGTTTGTCGAAGATATCAAATCCAAGGCTCTGGCGCCTGCAATCG
This sequence comes from Leisingera sp. SA32, assembly GCF_056033425.1. NCBI lineage: Bacteria > Pseudomonadati > Pseudomonadota > Alphaproteobacteria > Rhodobacterales > Roseobacteraceae > Leisingera > Leisingera sp. SA32. Next base: position 15,884 of record NZ_JBVYHB010000002.1, read on the forward strand.
CAGGGCTGAAGGCCGCCTTGCTGGTGCTCCATGCGCCGCGGGACGACACTGTCAGCATCGACAACGCCGCGTCAATCTTTACCGCCGCCAAACATCCCAAGAGCTTTGTCACGCTGGACGATGCCGACCACCTGATCTCCCGCGCCGAGGATGCGGAATATGCCGCAGAGGTGATTGCAACCTGGGCCGCACGCTACGTCGAGATGACACCGCCCGCTCCGCCCCCCGGCGCGCCCGAGGGCATCGTGCGGGTGACAGAGGCCGACCCTGACGGCTTCCTCCAGGACATTCAGTCCGGTCCGCATCATCATGTCCTTGCGGACGAACCGCTGGCCTATGGCGGCCGCAACCAAGGCATGTCGCCCTATGGCTTTATCTCGGCCGGGCTGGGCGCTTGCACGTCGATGACGCTGCGCATGTATGCCCGCCGAAAGGGCTGGCCCCTGGACAGCATCAGTGTCGACATCAGCCACGACAAGGTCCACGCCCAGGACGCGCTGCCCAGCGGTCCGGCCAAGATCGACCAGTTCACCCGCAGGATCCGCCTCTGCGGCCCGCTGAGCGATGCGCAGAGGGCGCGACTCCTGGAGATCGCCGACAAATGCCCGGTCCACCGCACGCTGGAAAGTGGCGCCCGGGTCATCACCCATGTCGAGGCGTCTGAGACTGTAACAGGCTGAATGCCAGCCCAAATGGACAGAGGCTCTCCCGCGCCCGGACCTTGCAGGAAACCTGCAAAGCCTGCGGCCTTGGGCGTGGCACCGCGCAAGCGCGGTGCCACGCCCAACTGCGCCAGGGCATTCCCCTGAATGCACGCAGCGCAGGCGGGAGCCTTTGCCGAACGGCCTGAACGGAGACCGCTGTCAAAGCTGGGCAAACTGCCTCATCCCGCTTGCCCAGCCTTGCTGTTTTGCGCCTGTTGATCTATGTGGCCGGGCATCTGCTCCCCATTAGCTGCCCATACGCAATCCAGTAGCTGCCCAGTCACACGAAAAGGTGCCCTCGCCCATGATCCCCCGCTATTCCCGCCCCGATATGGTTGCCATCTGGTCCCCCGAGACCAAGTTCAAGATCTGGTACGAGATCGAGGCCCATGCCTGCGAAGCCATGGCCAACCTCGGCGTGATCCCACGTGAGAACGCAGACGCGGTCTGGAAAGCCAAGGACGTTGAGTTCGATGTCGCCCGGATCGACGAGATCGAGGCCGTCACCAAGCACGATGTCATCGCCTTTCTGACCCATCTGGCCGAACATGTCGGCTCCGAGGAAGCGCGCTTTGTGCACCAGGGGATGACCTCCTCCGACGTGCTGGACACCTGCCTGAACGTGCAGCTGGTGCGCGCCGCCGACCTGCTGCTGGTGGGCATGGACAAACTGCTGGCCGCGTTGAAGAAACGCGCACTGGAGCACAAGGACACCGTGCGCGTCGGCCGCAGCCACGGGATCCACGCCGAGCCCGCCACCATGGGCCTGACCTTTGCCCGTTTCTACGCCGAAATGGACCGCAACCGCGCCCGCTTGTTGGCCGCGCGTGAAGAAGTCGCCACCGGCGCAATCTCCGGCGCCGTCGGCACCTTTGCCAATATCGACCCGCGGGTTGAGGAACACGTCTGCGAACAGCTTGGCCTGCGGCCTGAGCCGATCTCCACCCAGGTGATCCCGCGCGATCGCCACGCGATGTTCTTTGCGACACTGGGTGTCATCGCCTCGTCGATCGAAAACGTCGCGGTGGAAATTCGCCACATGCAGCGCACCGAGGTGCTGGAGGGGGCTGAGTTCTTCTCTATGGGGCAGAAAGGCTCCTCGGCAATGCCGCACAAGAAAAACCCGGTCCTGACCGAGAACCTCACCGGCCTTGCGCGCCTGGTCCGCATGGCGGTGATCCCGGCGATGGAAAACGTGGCCCTGTGGCACGAGCGTGACATCTCGCATTCCTCGGTCGAGCGCGGCATCGGTCCGGACGCCACCGTCACGCTGGATTTTGCCCTGCACCGTCTGGCCGGCGTTATCGACAAGATGCTGGTATTCCCGGAAAACATGCTGGACAACATGAACAAGTTCCCCGGCCTCGTGATGTCGCAGCGGGTGCTTCTTGCGCTGACCCAAGCCGGTGTCAGCCGTGAGGACGCCTATGCGATGGTGCAGCGTAATGCGCTCAAGGTCTGGGAAGATCGGGTCGATTTCCGCGAGTTGCTGCTGGCAGACGCCGATGTGGTCGCCGCGCTGGGCGAAGAGGCGATCAACGAGAAATTCGACATGGGGTATCATACCAAACATGTCGACACGATCTTCAAGCGGGTGTTTGGCGCATAAACCGGCCGCGCCAACAGCACAGCAAACGTCCTACAAACGCCCCGTCGGAATGATGGGGCGTTTTTCATTCTTTGTTCACCAGCGCGTGTTACCTCGGAAAGAACGTGCTCCTATCCTGACAGGGTTGTTCCAATCGATCATGCAGCTCTTTGCCGACTTTGATGAAACCCTGATCCAGCGCCACGTGCAGGAGTTTCAGCATGCCACCGGCAAACGCGGGAAGGTCAACGTTACGTGCATCCACAAATCCAAAGATGCCGGGCGCCATCAGATGGTGTTTTTTCTCGTGCAGGAAAGCGGCGGCAATCTGGTGCTCAAGAAGGACTTTCAGCCCAATGGCCGTTGGATCGTACGGGAGTTTTCACTGTTCAACCGGTTGCAGCCATACTTTGCCAGAACAGAAGGTCTGGGCGTTCCCACACCGGTTTACCTTGGCGAAGACAAGAGCTTTCACATCACCACTTTCGTACCGGGCCGGACGGCCACGGACATGCTGCAACATCCGCAGTCCCAAGCGCAGGCCAATCAGGTTTTCAGACGGTGTGGAAGCTGGTTGAACCACCTTCACCATTTTCGTCCGGCTGCGCCCACAAACATCTGGACGAACTGGATTTTCGAAGAAATCGATAGGCTGATCAGCGCCGACGGTATCTATGCCCGGCCGACCCACTACACCGCATTTCTGGACCAGCTTCAGGCCGAGGCGCAGCACTTTCAGGCCAGTCCTTGCGTCCAAGTATTTTCCCACGGTGATTTTCATGGCGGCAATCTGATCCTGGGCAAGGGAACTGTCTGCGGGCTCGATCTGGCGTACAGCGCGGAAAAGCCCGCCCTCTATGATGTGGTTGACCTGCTGAGCAGCGATGTGAACAACCCGCGCGCGGCTGAGGACATCGGGCCCGGCGGTATACGGCGCGCCAGTGTCACCTTCTTTTTCAAAACCTACCGGCAGCCTCTCAGCCGCCCCTTGCTGAATTTTCATTTGCGGGCGCGGTTGCTTCTGGAGCTTCTGCACATTCAAAAATCAGTGGCACTGACCAAACCACGGACCCAGGCCCGCTTCGACGCTCTGCGCCACCGTCTGGTGTTGGGACTTGCACAACCCCTCGACAGCTGAGCGGCGCAGGTGTCGAATTTGTGAAGCAAACAAACTCGCCCGACTGCCACATGTTGGGATAGGTTTCCCGGAGACACGCCCTTTTCAGGAGGCTGAACCATGCGTTCTTTTGCCCTGGCCGCTGCCCTGGCCACCAGTCTGAGCCTGCCGTTCAGCCTGGGTTTTCCGCAAGCGGTAGCCGCCGCAGGTGGCAACGACTTCAACCCTCCGAAACCGTCTGAAACAACCAAGACCTGCAAGGGCAAACGGGTTTGGGACGAACAGAAGAAGCGCTGCGTGCGGCCACGGAAATCTTCGCTGGATGCGCAAGAGCTGCTGGATGCCGCGCGCGAGCTCGCTTATGCGGAGCGGCTTGCCGACGCACAGGCGGTGCTGGCAGCGATGCCCGACCAGAAGGACAGCCTGGTGCTGACCTATTGGGGCTTCACCCATCGCAAGCTGGGTAACATTGCGCAAGCGCAGGCGTTTTACGATCAGGCGTTGGTACGCGATCCCGACAACAACCTGGCACGGTCCTACATGGGGCAAGGGTTCGTCGACCAGGGGCGCCTCGGGTTGGCGCTGGCCCAGTGGAAACAGATCCGCGCGCGCGGTGGCAGCGGCAGCTGGGCCGAGATCTCCCTGCGCAAAGCCTTGGAAACAGGCGCTTCTTTCAGCTACTAGGCTTCAGCCTTTCTTTACCGCTTCTGGCGTATCCTGCATCTAATCAAGAAGAATCTTTTCATGCTAGGGTGCGAGAATGCCTCAAGACAACATGCTGGCGCTTCCAATGGGCAATGACGGGCCGGATCTGGGCGGGTTTGCCGCCCCGGCCCCGCTGGGCGGAGGGGCTATGCCTGCCGCAACGGGCGCAGGGGCGGCCGGTCTCAGCGGCAAGGCCAAGGCCGCGATCATCGTGCGGTTGCTGTTGAACGAGGGCGCGGAAATCCCGCTGGAGGAGCTGCCGGACGATCTGCAACTGGAGCTGACCCAGCAGATGGGCAAGATGCGCATCGTCGATCGCAACACGCTGAATTCGGTCGCTGATGAATTTGCCGATCTTCTGGACAATGTCGGGCTGCACTTCCCCAATGGCCTGGCCGGGGCGCTGTCGGCGATGGAGGGCAAGATCAGCCGCTATACCCACAGCCGCCTGCGCAAAGAGGCCGGGGTCCGCCAGTTTGGCGACCCATGGGAACGGCTGAAGCAGCTGCCGCCTGAGGATCTGGCCGAGCTGGCCCAGGCCGAAAGCACCGAGGTTGCCGCGGTTCTGTTGTCGAAACTGGATACCGCCAAGGCGGCGCAGATGCTTGTCCACCTGCCCGGCCCGACCGCACGTCGTATCACCTATGCGGTCAGCCAGACCGCCAGCGTGACCCCGGAAACGGTGGACCGCATCGGCCTGTCCCTCGCCGCGCAGGTCGAGGCGCGCCCCGAGGTGGCGTTCGAACAGACACCGGGACAGCGCATGGGCGCCATCCTGACCGAAGCCGCCGCCGCCAAGCGCGACGAAGTGCTGTCCGCGCTGGACGAGCAGGACGAGGAGTTTGCCATCAAGGTGCGCAAGGCAATCTTCACCTATGCGCTGATCGGCGAACGCATGAACCCGATCGACGTGCCCAAGCTGATGCGCGTGCTGGCGCAGCCGGATCTTGTCACCGCCATGGCCTTTGCCACCGACGAGGCAGATGTGGCCACCAGCGAGTTCCTGCTGAGAAACATGTCCAGCCGGATGGCCGACAACATTCGCGAGGAAGTGGCAGAACGCGGCAAGGTGAAACGGGCAGACGGCGAAGCGGCCTTTGGCATTATCATCTCCGCCCTGCGCGACCTGATCGCCACCGGCGAGATCGAGCTGAAATCAGACGAGGAAGAAGAGGCCGCCTAAAATGCCGACGCGGCCTCGCGCGCGCCCCGGCGCCGCGACGTCGCGGCCGGACAGCGGCCGCTGCGGCTTGTACCGACCGCGCACAGCATTTATGATGCGGAATTCCAGCCGCTTGTCGGCCTTGCAGCCATCCTGACGATATGCCCAAAGATCCTTCTGAGCTCTCCATCTGGAGCCATGTCAAATATTTTGGCAGCAACCTGTTACTGCGCGGGCTGCTCATGGGCGCGCGCCTGCTGCCCTATCGCCTGCGGGTGCCGCTGATGGGGCGGCTGGTCACTGCATTGGGACGACTGGCCCGGTTCGACAAGCGGGTGCGCAAGAACCTGGCTCATGTCAGCCCGCAGCTGTCGGATTTGGACGCTGACCAGCTGTATCGTGAGGTCAGCAACAACGCCGGCCGCATGATCGCCGAACTCTATGCGGGCAAAGCGTTTTATGATCGCGCCAAGGCGGCGCCATTTCGCGGACCTGGGCTGGAAGCTTTGGAAGCGGCGCGCGCGCAAGGGCGGCCGGTGATCCTGGCAACCGCGCATTTCGGCAATTACGACGCCGCGCGGGCGGCACTGGTGGCACGGGGCCACGAAATGGGCTCACTGTATCGGCGCATGGCGAACCCCTATTTCAACGCGCATTATGTCGATGCGATGAAATCCAATCACGGGCTAATGTTCGAACAGGGCAAGCGCGGCATGGTCGAACTGGTGCGCCACCTGAAAAAGGGCGGCATCGTTGCCATCGTCACCGACCTGCACGCTCACGGCGGGGCTTGGATCGATTTCTTCGGTAAGCCCGCCGTCACCTCGACCATCCCGGCCGAGCTGGCGCTGAAGTACGATGCCGCGGTGATCCCGGTCTACGCGGTGCGTCAGGACAACGGGTTGGATTTTGAGATCGTCATGAACGCGGAAATTCCGCACAGTGACCCGATGACCATGACCAAAGCGCTTAGCGCCGACCTCGAGTCCATCGTGCGCCAGCACACCGGGCAATGGTTCTGGATCCACCGCCGCTGGAAACCCCTCGGCGCACGGCAACCGGCGCCTGCCGACCCCCAGGGTTAACTAAAAACCGACAGCTTCAGGATGGCGCCGCCTGCTGGCCCTGTCGGGTTGCGGGGTCAGGGTGCGCGTGCTGCGGCCAGAATCCGCCCATACGGGGCTTCCTGCACCAAAACTGCGGCCTGCGACGCTCCGCTGAGCGGCACGGTAAGCGACAGCTGCGCGCGGCCATCCCAATCCGCAATCTCCTGCCAGTCCTCCACCACATTGGCGTAGGTGTAGCTGCGACCGGCAAGCTCTCCGCGGGTGATGTTGACGTGGCGCTCCGGCTGAAAGCGCACCAGTTGCACCCGCAATTCTGCCGCCTCCAGCGGTTGCCTGGCCTCCAGGGTGATCGTGAGGTCACCGGCCCCGCGCGCCAGCGTCAGAGCCACCAGGCGCGGCTGCGCCTGATGGCGGCTGACGGCTGTGGCCACCTCCATCGCATCAGCGCCGGCCACCGCCTGCTGCCCCATCACGATCATCTGCGGTGTATAGATCATGCGCCGACCGCCGACACGTGCATATCCCTTTTGGCGCCGGGTGTGTTCGGGGCGGGCAAACTGGTCTTTCCAGCCGATGTAATCCCAGTAATCCACGTGCAGCGCCAGCGGCAGCACGCCCTCCTGCGCCGCAAGCCGGTGCAACAGCGCGTCAGCCGGAGGGCAGGACGAACAGCCCTGCGAGGTATAAAGCTCCACCACGACGGGTTGCCCAGCGGGCTGGCCAGCGGACTGCCCGTAGGCTGGCAGTATCATCCCCCACAGGGCCAGGATTGGCGCCAAAACTCTCATCAAATGCCTAGTTCCTTCCCCGCGCGCCAGTTGGACTTCTGATTTACTGCGGTGTCAGTGATTTTGCCAATCAATCATTTTTGAGGTCACGATAAGACCCAAAAATCCAAAAAACGCAAAGAATTGCCGCTTCGGCGGTCTGATTGCCACAGACCTATTGAAAGCCCGCCGCGCCTTTGGCAGAAATTTGGGTAGCGAAATCCCTCATGCTGCTCTCGAAGGGAGGCCAACATGCCTATCACCGTCGGACAAGACACTGCCAAGGCGCGCAAGACGCTCACCGTTAACGGGACATCCGTTTCCTTCTATTCCATTCCCGCCGCATCGCAGGCCGGGCTTGGCGATTTCTCCAAACTGCCCGCCGCATTGCGCGTGGTGCTGGAGAACATGCTGCGGTTCGAGGATGGCGGCTTTTCAGTCTCCACCGATGACATCCGCGCCTTTGGCACATGGGCCGAACAGGGCGGGCGCAACCCGCGCGAGATCGCCTATCGCCCTGCCCGCGTGCTGATGCAGGATTTCACCGGCGTTCCCGCGGTGGTGGACCTGGCCGCCATGCGCGACGGCATTGTCGGGCTCAAAGGGTCGGCCGCCAAGATCAACCCGCTGGTGCCGGTTGATCTGGTCATCGACCACTCGGTGATGATCGACGAGTTCGGCAACCCGCGTGCGTTCCAGATGAACGTCGACCGCGAGTATGAGCGCAACATGGAGCGCTACCAGTTCCTGAAATGGGGCCAGACCGCGTTCGACAACTTCCGCGTTGTGCCGCCGGGCACTGGCATCTGCCATCAGGTGAACCTGGAATACCTGGCCCAGACGGTCTGGACCGACACTGACCAAAACGGCGAGGAGGTTGCCTATCCCGACACGCTCGTCGGCACCGACAGCCACACCACCATGGTCAACGGCGCCGCGGTGCTGGGCTGGGGGGTTGGCGGTATCGAGGCCGAAGCCGCGATGCTGGGTCAGCCGATTTCCATGCTGATCCCTGAGGTCATCGGGTTTGAGCTGACCGGCGAGATGACCGAGGGCACCACGGGGACCGACCTGGTGCTGAAAGTGGTGGAGATGCTGCGCGCCAAGGGTGTCGTCGGCAAGTTCGTGGAATTTTATGGCGACGGTCTGGACCGGCTGCCGTTGGCCGACCGGGCAACGATTGCCAACATGGCGCCTGAATACGGCGCCACCTGCGGCTTCTTCCCGATCGACAACGAAACGCTGCGCTACCTGCGCAACACCGGCCGCGACGAGGACCGCATCGCCCTGGTGGAGGCCTATGCCCGCGAGAACGGCCTGTGGCGCGATGCCGATTACGCCCCCGTCTACACCGATACGCTGAGCCTCGACATGGGCACCATCGTGCCCGCGATCTCCGGCCCCAAACGGCCGCAGGACTATATCGCGCTGGATGCCGCCGCGACGACCTTTCACAAATACGTCGAAGGGCAGCGCAGTGCCAAGGATGCCACCGACCGTGCCGAGGGGCGCTGGGAGGCCGAGGGTGGCCAGCCCGAACCGCAGGACATTCCCGGCAATGAAGGCCATCACAAGATGGGCTACGTGACCACGGACAACGGCAACTACCAGCTGCATGACGGCTCCATCGTGATTGCCTCGATCACCTCTTGCACCAATACGTCCAACCCCTATGTGATGATTGGTGCCGGCCTGGTCGCGAAGAAGGCGCATGAGCGGGGCCTGACCCGCAAGCCCTGGGTCAAGACCTCCCTGGCGCCCGGCTCCCAGGTGGTGTCGCAATATCTGGAGCAAGCGGACCTTCAGCAGCATCTGGACGCCATCGGATTCAACCTGGTGGGGTATGGCTGTACCACCTGTATCGGCAACTCCGGCCCGCTGGCCGAAGAGATCTCCAAATGTATCAATGACCATGACCTGATTGGCGTGTCGGTGCTGTCGGGCAACCGCAACTTCGAGGGCCGCATCAGCCCGGATGTGCGCGCGAACTACCTCGCCTCGCCGCCGCTGGTGGTCGCCTACGCGCTGGTGGGCGACATGAACGTCGACATCACCACCGCCCCGCTGGGTCAGGACAAGGACGGCAAGGACGTCTACCTGAAAGACATTTGGCCCAGCCAGAAGGAAATTGCCGATCTGGTCGAACAGACAGTCACCCGCGAGGCGTTCAAATCGAAATACGCCGACGTGTTCAAGGGGGACGAGAAATGGCAGGCGGTATCGGTCACCGATGCAGAGACCTATGACTGGCCCGCCCATTCGACCTACATCCAGAACCCGCCCTATTTCCAGGACATGGGACCGGAGCCGGGCACCATCGAGAATATCGAAGGCGCCAAGGTGCTGTTGATGCTGGGCGACATGGTAACGACGGATCACATCTCGCCCGCGGGTTCCTTTGCCAGCACCAGCCCGGCGGGCCAGTACCTGCTGGACCGCCAGGTGCAACCCCGCGAGTTCAATTCCTATGGGTCACGCCGTGGCAATCATGAGATCATGATGCGCGGCACCTTTGCCAACATCCGCATCAAGAACGAGATTCTGGACGGGGTCGAGGGCGGCTATACCAAGGGGCCGGACGGGCAGCAGACCTCTGTCTACGAGGCGTCGATGGCGCATCAGGCGAACGGCACGCCGCTGGTGGTCTTTGGCGGCGAACAATACGGTGCAGGCTCCTCGCGCGACTGGGCGGCCAAAGGCACGGCGCTGTTGGGTGTCAAGGCTGTGATCTCCGAAAGCTTTGAGCGCATCCACCGCTCCAACCTGGTTGGCATGGGCGTCATCCCGTTTGAGTTCACCGGCGGGGACACCCGCAAGACGCTGGGCCTGACCGGGGAGGAAACTGTGTCGATCCGCGGGCTGGACACCATCGAGCCGCAGCAGGAGGTGCCATGCGACATCACCTATGCGGATGGTACGTCCAAAACCATCACCCTGAAATGCCGGATCGATACCGCACCTGAAAAGGAATACATCGAGCACGGCGGGGTGCTGCACTACGTGCTGCGCAATCTTGCCAAGGACTGAGCACAGCAGCCATCTGGATGCGCCGGGTCCAGCCCGGCGCAGCGGCCCGACTGGGCCAGCCTCAGGCGGCCCGACACTGATGCCCGTAGCTGGGCCCGTACCGCCGCGGTGCGGCTGACCAAACCGGTGGCCGCGCAGCGGGTACGCGCGCGGGTCAGTCAGGCTCAGGCTCAGGTCATCACGCGGTGGATGTCACGCCGTAGCAGGGGATTTTTTGCCAGCCATGCCGGTCAGCGGTTGCTCGACAGCAGGGCCTCGATTGTCCCATCCTGCTTCAGCTCGGCGATGACACGGTTGAACTCATCGAGATAGGCATCCGCCCCCGTAAGGCGCGACAAACCGAAATGAGAGGGTTTGCTGGTAATGTCCCGCTCGACAGGTTGCAGACTGTCGTCCCACCCCTTCAGGCGCACCGTGTGATGCCCCACCAGCCGATCTGAAACCGCCAGATCCACGCGGCCGAACTTCAGCATCTGCATCAGGCTGTCGATGTCCTTGACCCAGACGATCGACTTGTCACTGCCAAGCCCCGCTTCCAGTTCCTGCGAGACAAATGCACCGGTGAGCACGCCCAGCCGCAGACCTGCGACGCTCTCCATCTTGCCATCCCATTCAAACCCATCGGGAAAACGCGCCCGGCTGAACCAGAAATTGTAGGTCTCATGGAAGGTGTCGTCAGAGAACGCCAAAAAACGTTCGCGTGCCGGGCTCTTGAACAGCGGCAGGATGCCGTCGACATTGCCGGCTTCGGCCTGGACCTGGCAGCGTTTCCAAGGCAACATCTGGACCTCGGCGCTCAGCCCGTCGATCCGCGAGACGACCGCTTGCAGCAAATCGACCTTGAGACCGCCGGTGATCTTGCCGTCGGACGCATAGGTGTAGGGCGGATAGGGGTCAAAACAGAACGTGAGCCGGGTTTCGGCGCGGACAGCGGTGCACAGCAGTCCAACCATAACAGCGGCGGTGGAAACAAGACCGCTCAGACATTTCCACAAGGCCACGGGCCTCTCCTTTTTTAATACCGAACGGGGCAAGGCTATCGTCTGCATCTGCCCCTGTTTCGCCTTCGCCAATATCGCCGCAGGCATGCAGTTGCGCCTTCTGGCTGGCAGGTTCGCAGGCTAACGGGCGGCATTCAACCCTGACGCGTAGCACCTGCGACATTTTTTATGCTAGGCCCCATCGCACCGCCGTGCGACCGTTGACGATCGGCAAATTCTTCAGTCTTTGCAGTCCAAAAAGCAGGACAGGTCTAGCCCTATGAAAGAAGCCGTCGTTGCCATCATCTACCCGGAGGTGGAAACATTCGACGCCCATGTGGCGGAGATTGAGGCCATGCTGCCCGAAACCCGGGCCTTTCCCGGCTGTCTGCAGGCCCACGTGGGCGTAAACCGGGACCGGCATGAGGTGCTGATCTTTCATCTGTGGCAGAGCAACGCAGACCTCGAGCATTACCTCGTCTGGCGTGCCGACCGCGGTGATCTTGACGCGCGCAGCGCCACCATGCGTCGGGAGCAGGAGTTCCGCAGCTTCGCTGTCCCCTAGCGGTTTCAATGGCGCTAAAGCGTTTGGATGATTTACCTGTTCTTTGAAAATGGATGTTAAATCCGTCAACACAATTGTCAGGCGGAGGGTTTCATGCAGGAAACCGTTATCATCACCATGCGGTCCCGACCCGGCCAACTGGCCGACCTCGCCGCCCGAATGGAATACGTTGCCCGCGAGGCTCGCGGCCATGATGGATGTCTGACCGTCGAAATTTTGCTGGCGCCGGACCGCGATGAGCTGACGGTCATCTCGCATTGGGAAAATGCCGACGCTTTCAACGCCTACCTCAGCTGGCGGGCGGAGCAGCCGGATTTCGGCATCGTGTTGAACCATGTGGCCGAGGATCCCGAGATCCGCAGCTACCAGCCCTTGGCGGCGGCCTAGCGCGCCGGACCTAACATCACGATCAGAAGCCGTTCAGTTGTTGGCAGCGCGCGCCATGGCCGGACGCAGCTTGCTGTCGATCACCTGGCTGGTAATCGGGCCGGCCCATCGCAGGATGATGGTGCCATCGCCGTCGATCACATAGGTTTCCGGCACGCCATACAGACCCCAGTCGATCGCCATACGTCCCTTTTCATCGCGTCCGACCGCCGCGTAGGGATCGCCCAACTCTTTCAGGAAGGCATCGGCATTGGCCAGCTGGTCTTTGTAATTGACGCCGTAAACCGGAATGCCCTCGGACGAGAGCGCCTCGAGATTGGGATGTTCGGCGCGGCACGGCGCGCACCAGCTGGCCCAGTAGTTGACCAGCTTCACCTTGCCATCCCGCAGCGTCTCATCGCTGAACATCTGCTTGCCGGGGAAGTCCTCCAGCACAACAGGCGGCGCAGGCTGGCCCTCCCGCGCCGACGGCAGGCTGTCCGGATCTTCGCGGAACATGCCCACCAGCGCCAGGCCGACGAAACCTGCAAACACCACGCCGGGAACCGCCATCAGCGGTGAAATCTTAGCCATTGCGTTTGATCCGGGCTTCCAGGGTTTCCATCTCGCGCCGCACCTTGCGACCGCGCCACAGGGTCAGCAGCACCAGTGCCGCAAGCAGGATCAGAGAGGCCGCATAGGCCGACAACACTGCATCCGCATATTTTCCAAGATCGGGCATCAGGCCTCCAGCCTTTCCCGCGCCATCAGCGCCTTGATGCGCCGGGCACGGATTTCGGTTCCGGTGCGATAAAACACCAAGGCGATGAACAACAGCACAAACCCCGCCATGCAGACATAGAGCGGGTTGGAAAAGGCATCGGCCACGTTCTCTTTCTTGTCCAGCGACAGCGACGCGCCTTGGTGCAGCCCCTGGTTCCAGAAATTCACGGCATAGCGGCTGAGCACCGCAAAGACCGAACCCACCAGGCACAGTATTGAGGTCAGGTCTGCCGCGGTATCAGGGTTATCAATCGCCTCCCACAGGGCGATGTAGCCAAGGTAGAACAGAAACAACACCAAGAAGGAGGTCAACCGCGGATCCCAAGCCCACCAGGTGCCCCACATCGGCTGCCCCCAGATCGCGCCAGTCACCAGCGCAATAACCGTCATGATCACACCAACAGGGGCCGCCGCCCGAGCGGCCAGCGCACTGACATGGTGGCGCCGGATCACCCAGACCAGCGATGTCACCAGCATCATGAACCAGGCATTGATCGCCATCAGCGCCGACGGCACATGCAGGAAGATGATCTTGACGGTGGATCCCTGACGGTAATCATCCGGCGTAAAGAAGAACCCCCAGGCCAGGCCGACGCAGATCAGCACAGCTGAGCTGATCCACAAGGCCGGCATCACCTTCTCGGTGGTGGACAGGAACTTCTTCGGGTTGGCGTATTCCCAGATCGACATGGTGGCTATTTAGCTCTTGTTCTCAGATTTCTCAATCGCTGCGCGGGTCATATGCGCTAGCGCAAATTGACGCGCAGCACGGCGGCGCTGGCAAAGGGCAACAGGGCGACGGCGGCAGCCGAGATCCCTGCCAGCAGCAGCAGCGGCGTCTGCACCGCCAGCCCCTCTGCCCCGCGCCGGGCCACCTCGGCGCCAAAGATCAGCGTCGGCATATACATCGGCATCACCAGCAGCGACAACAGCAGCCCGCCGCGCTTTAGCCCCACCGTCAGCGCAGCACCAAAGGTGCCGATGACGCTGAGGGCGGGCGTTCCCAAAAGCAGCGATACCACCAGCCACAGGGCGCCGTGCAGAGGCAGGCTCAGCAGCACGCCCAGCACCGGCGCGGCCAGAACCAGTGGCAGCCCGGTGGTGATCCAATGCGCCAGCGCCTTGATGCTGACGGTGCCTTCCAGCGGCAAGGGTGCCGTCGCCAACAGGTCCAGCGAGCCGTCCTCCCAGTCCAGCGCCAGCAGGCGGTCCAACGACAACAAGCAGGCCAGCAGCGCCCCCAGCCACAGAACACCGGGCGCGATGCGGGCCAGAAGGTCAGACTGCGGGCCAACGGAGAACGGCACCATCACGGTGACAATCAGGAAAAACGCCAGCCCCAGCCCGAAACCACCGCCCGCACGCAGCGCCAGTTTCAGATCCCGCAGCAAGAGTGCAATCACAGGAAGCCTCCGTCGAAATCGTCCAGCGCGGGCGGCGCGGCCTTGAAACGACCCGCATCCAGCACCTCGGCCTCCAACCCCAGATCAATGTGGGTGGCAATCAGCGCAGAACCGCCCTGCCCCAGATGCGCTCGCACAGCCGCGGCGAACATTTCCACCGAAGCCGCGTCGAGACTCACCGTGGGTTCGTCCATGATCCAGACCGGCCGACCGGTGACCAGCATCCGGCTGAGCCCCAGCCGGCGTTTCTGCCCCGCCGACAAGGCCCCGGCTGCACGGTCGCGCAAGGGTTGCAGATCAAAGGTGTCCAGCGCCACGTCAATCCCGTTCTGGCCAAAGACGCTGGCCCAGAAGGTCAGGTTTTCCGCGACCGTCAGTGTCGGTTTCAGCCCGTCGGAATGGGCGGCATAGGCAACCTGATCCTCGGCGCCGTCGATCCGGCCCGCAAGCGGCGGCTGCAAACCGGCGATGGTCCGCAGCAGCGTGGTCTTGCCGATGCCGTTCGGGCCGCGCAGGATCAGCGCGCTGCCGGGATGCAAGACAAAGCTCAGCCCCTCCAACACCGGCAGGCCTCCGCGCGCCACGCCCAGATCCGTCACTTGCAATGTCATCAGGCCCGCCTGTCAAACCGTTCGCGCGTATCCATAAAGCACCCCTGCCTGTCGGCTTTGCGGCAGGTCAAATGCGTCTTTAAACTCAGACCGGCAACGCCGCCAGCGCGATGCGGCGACCCTCGGACAGCAAGACGTTGTAGGTACGACAGGCGGCAGGCGAGTTCATGCTTTCAACCCCCAAACCAGCCGCCTCCAGCGACTGGCGCAAGGCGGCGGGTATATGCGCCACCTCTGCGCCGGTGCCGATGAACAGCACATCCACCTGACCGGCCAGGGTCAGCAATGGCGAGTCATCCTCAAGCCCACCCCAGGCGGCTGTTCCCGCGCCGGAGGTCAGCACGGCCCCCTGATGCACTTGCCCGCCGATGCGGAAGAACCCCGCACCATAGCCATCGACCGGCTGCGCATCGCTGTAGCTCACTTCGTTCAGCCGCATTGCTTGGACTCCGCTGTTTGTCATGACGTGCCGTTGGTTACCATGCACACCAGCAGCGGGGAATAGCCGATACCAAAACAGCAAAAGGGCCGCGGGTGTCCCCTGCGGCCCCCTGTGCAAGCGCGTGCGCCCATTCAGGCATCAATATTGGCAAACTGGTTTCCGGACGTGTTGCTGGGCTTGGACCAGTCGCGTTTCACCCCAAGTTTGAGCAGGATGGTGGAGGCCACGAACACCGAGGAATAGGTGCCGACAACCACGCCCCAAATCATCGCAAAGACAAAGCCGCGGATCACATCGCCGCCCAGCACATACAGAGAGATCAGCGCCAAGAGCGTGGTGACAGAGGTCATCACCGTCCGGCTGAGCGTCTCGTTGATTGAGATGTTCAGCACCTCCGCCAGGTCTTTCTTCTTGTAGCGGCGCAGGTTCTCGCGGACGCGGTCGAACACCACCACGGTATCGTTCAGAGAATAGCCCACGATGGTCAGCAAGGCCGCGATGATTGCGAGGTCGAACTTGATCTGCAGCTCGGAGAACACGCCGATGGTCAGCACCACGTCATGCACCAGCGCCGCCACGGCGCCGAGGGCGAACTGCCACTCGAACCGCAACCAGATGTAAATCAGCACCGCCCCGATCGCCAGCGCCACCGCGATAACCGCGGTCTGGATCAGCTCGCCCGAGACCTTGGGACCTACGGATTCGACCGAGACGAATTTGATACCCGGCGCAACCGAATCCAGTGTGACCTTCAGCCCCTCGATCATCTCGCCTGAGATCGCTTCGCCGTCGTCCTGCGCCTGAATTCGGATCATGGCGACATGCTGATCCGCTTCAAATGTCGGGTCAAAGACCTCGGTGATGGTCACATCGCCCAGCTCATGCACCGCCAAAGCGTCACGATAGAGGCCGACATCCACCGATTCGGATGCCTCGGTGCGGATTGTGGTGCCGCCGCGGAAGTCGATGCCGAAGTTAAGCCCCTGCAAAAAGAAGGAGACCAGCGCCACCACCATCATCAGCGCAGAGATGCCCAGCCACAGCTTGGAACGTTTGAAGAAATCGAACGAGGTCTTCTCGGGAACAAGTTTCAGCCGCATCTTATACCTCAATCGTTTTCGGACGACGCCGTTCGAACCACATCACAATGATCAGCCGGGTGACAAAGATCGCGGTAAACACCGAGGTCAGAATCCCGAGACCAAGCGTGATCGCAAAACCGCGTACCGGGCCAGAACCCATGGCGAAGAGGATCACCGCGGTGATAAAGGTGGTGATATTGGCGTCAAGAATGGCGCTCAGCGCCTTGGAATAGCCTTCGTCGATGGCCCGAGCGGGACCGCGCCCTGCCTTCAGCTCTTCGCGGATCCGTTCAAAGATCAGCACGTTGGCGTCCACCGCCATGCCGACCGTCAACACGATGCCCGCAATGCCCGGCAGCGTCAGCGTGCCGCCAATGAGGCTGAGCATACCGAAGATCAGCGCGATGTTCAGCACCAGCGCCACATTGGCAAACAGGCCAAACAAACCATAGCTGAGCACCATGAACACCAGCACCGCGATAAAGGCGACGATGGTGGCGATCTTGCCCGCATCAATGCTGTCCTGGCCCAGTTCTGGGCCAATGGTGCGCTCTTCCAGGAACTCCAGCTCGGCCGGCAGCGCGCCTGCACGCAGCAGCACGGCCAGGTTGGTGCTTTCCTCGATGGTAAAGTTGCCGGTAATGATGCCGGAACCGCCCGGAATATGCGACTGGATCACCGGGGCAGAGACCACCTCATCGTCCAGCACGATGGCAAAAGGCGAACCGATGTTTTCCGCTGTGTAATCGCCGAACCGGCGCGCACCAGATGTGTTGAAGCGGAAATTGACCGCCGGCTGGCCGTTCTGATCGAACGCAGGCTGCGCATCCACCAGATCCTCGCCCGTGACAACGGCCGCGGATTCGATGGTGTAATACACGCCCTGCTCATCCAGCGACGGGATGACTTTGTTGCCGATACCGGCCGCAGCGTCCGGATCGCTGCCGCGGCCCACAACGGGGTTGAAGGTCAGCTGCGCGGTTGTGCCGATGATTGCCTTCAGTTCCGAGGCCGAACCGATGCCCGGCACCTGGATCAGGATGCGGTCGGCGCCCTGCCGCTGAATGGTCGGCTCACGGGTGCCGACCTCGTCGATGCGGCGGCGCACGATCTCCAGCGCCTGTCGCACGGTACGGTCATCCGAGGCGATTTTCTCCGCCTCGCTCAGCTGCACCGTCAGGATGTCGCCCTGTGCCGTCACCTCGATGTCATTGGCGCCCACGCCGGTCAGTGTGGTGATCGGATTGGCGAGGCCACGCACCACTTCCAGAGCACGCGGCATGCCTTCGGGTTTCGACAGTCTCAGACGAATCTGATCCGCCGGGCCGGGCTGGCGCCGGAAGGTGCCGACAGTCGCGCGTTCGGGGCGCAGCGCGTCGCGAACCTCCGGCCAAAGCGCATCCATACGCGCCTCGTAAACGTCCGAGACCTTGACCTCGGCCAGCAAATGCGCGCCACCGCGCAGATCCAGGCCCAGGTTCACCAGCCCCGAAGGCAGGATGGAGGGCCACTGGCCGACTGCTTCCAGCCGCTCCGGCGTCTCCCCCTTGGCGATGATGTCGGCGGCAGCGTCGTTGGCCTGTTCGACGCGGGTGTAAAATCCGTTTGGCAGGGCAAGCATCAAACCAGCCGCACAGACCAGCCAGATAAGCCCCCTTTTCCAGAGATCAATTTGCAGCATTGCCCTGCCTTTTCATATTATTATTGGCTCAAGCTCACGATACGGGGTCGGTTTTGCTCAGCACTTGGGCAAGGGTCGATTTGACAACGCGCACCTTTACGCCTTCGGCAATCTCGACTTCGATTTCATTATCTTCCTTGACCTTGGAGACCTTGCCGATCAGCCCGCCCTGGGTCACCACCTGGTCGCGCACGCGGACCTGATCAATCATCTTCTGATGTTCTTTCATCTTCTTCTGCTGCGGGCGGATCAGCAGGAAGTACATGATCGCGAAGATCAGGATAAGCGGGAGAAATTGGGCGACTGCGCCACCGTCCATGGGATATTCCTTCTGTCAATGCGGCGCTGACGTTAGCGCCTGAAATTTGCAGCGGAACCTATGCGTTGAACCGGGGGTTTGCAAGGGAACCCTGCGGTGCTGACAGGGCAGATCGACAGCCCCGAGGCCTGCGTCCGCGGCATGCAGCTCGGGAAACTGCTCCCCCACCGCGCCCGGCCGCCGATTTCAGTTGCAAAACGCCGTGATTCGGCGCTTTGATTTTTCTTGCGCTCGCCGCCATGCGCGGGGTCTTTCCCCAGTTTCCGGTCCGGACGGCGGCCCGGCCAGTCCTATTGAAAAGGAACAGGCGCATGATGATGGTGCGCTGCTATCTCGCCCCCTCGGCCATCGAAGGTCTTGGGGTTTTCAGCAATGAAAACATCACGAAGGGAGACATCGTCTGGCGGCATGACAGGATGCTGGACACCACATTCCCAGAGAGCAAGCTGGACAATGTGGAACCGCCCGTAAAGGAGTTTTTGGAGCGCTATTGCTTCCCCGACCCCTGCCGACCGGGGTATTTGATCCTGCAATGCGACGAAGGCCGCTTTTTGAATCACTCGATGTATCCGAACCTCGATTTCTCTGACGGGGTCTGGGGCCGGGCGCTGAGCAATGTCGCGGCCGGAA
Organism: Leisingera sp. SA32; assembly: GCF_056033425.1. NCBI lineage: Bacteria > Pseudomonadati > Pseudomonadota > Alphaproteobacteria > Rhodobacterales > Roseobacteraceae > Leisingera > Leisingera sp. SA32. The sequence continues at coordinate 34,883 of NZ_JBVYHB010000002.1, forward strand.
CGGAGCTGACCTTTGACTACGCCGACTTTCTAACCGGAGAGATCCGCATGCAGCCGCCCCGGCACCAGCTTCAAATGGTGGCGATGGCCGCTGAATGACACAGCAAAGGCCGGGTCCCGCACCCGGCCTTTGACATTATGCGCGGTCGCATGGGGCCAGGTTTCCGTGTGCTTCAGCGCCCTCAACACCGGTGCAGAAGCTGCGCCCCCCTTCCCCTTTGTTCATCACTGCGTCATAGGATGGGGCCACTGATTCAAATGCTTCCAAGCCAGGAGAGACTCTCATGCATGACATCCGCGCCATCCGCGAAAACCCTGCCGCCTTCGACGCCGCTCTGGCGCGGCGTGGGGATGCGGGCGTGTCATCCGAGATCCTGGCCCTCGACGAAGCCCGCCGCGCCAAGATCCTGGCGGCGGAAACCGCTCAGTCCGAGCAGAAGAAGGCCTCCAAGGAGGTCGGTGCTGCCAAGGGCCGCGGCGATGATGCCGAATTTGAACGCCTGCGCGCGCTGGTGGCCGAAAAAAAGGCCGAAGTGGCCGCGATGAACGCCGAAGCCAAGGAGCTTGACGCGCAGCTGACCGACAAGCTGGCCCGCATTCCCAACCTGCCGGCCGAGGACGTGCCGCAGGGCGCGGATGAGGACGACAATGTCGAAGTAAGCCGCTGGGGCGCGCCGAAGGCGCTGGAGTTCGACGCCAAGGAGCATTTCGAGATCCCCGGCGTCGCCGCGGGCATGGACTTCGAGACCGCGGCCAAGACCAGCGGCGCGCGGTTCGTCTTCCTGCGCGGCGCCGTGGCCCGCATCCACCGCGCGCTGGCGCAGTTCATGCTGGATGTGCACGTGGACGAAAACGGCCTGTCGGAGACTCAGACTCCGGTGCTGGTCCGCGACGAGGCGATGTACGGCACCGACAAGCTGCCGAAGTTCGGTGATGACAGCTATCAGACCACCAACGGCTGGTGGCTGGTGCCCACCTCCGAGGTGACGTTGACCTATTCCGTGGCAGGTGAGGTGCTGAACGAGGCCGACCTGCCGATCCGCCTGACGGCCCACACCCAGTGCTTCCGTTCCGAGGCGGGCAGCGCCGGCAAGGACACCTCGGGCATGCTGCGCCAGCACCAGTTCGAGAAGGTCGAGATGGTCTCGATCACCCACCCGGAGCACTCCGATGCAGAACAGAAACGCATGCTGCGCTGCGCCGAGGATCTGCTGGAGCGTCTGGACATCCCCTATCGCACCGTGGTGCTGTGCACCGGCGACATGGGTTTTGGTGCCCGTCGCACCTTTGACATCGAAGCCTGGTTGCCCGGCCAGAACGCCTACCGCGAGATTTCCTCGGTCTCGACCACCGGTGATTTCCAGGCCCGCCGGATGAACGCGCGCTTCAAGCCTGCCGATGGCGGCAAGCCGCAGTTCCTGCATACGCTGAACGGCTCTGGCCTCGCAGTGGGGCGCTGCCTGATCGCAGTACTCGAGAACGGCCAGCAAGCTGATGGTTCGGTGCACCTGCCGGAGGTTCTGGCACCCTACCTGGGCGGCAAGCGGACCCTCACGGCAGAAGGCAACCTGGTCTGATCCAGCCTAAATCGGCTGGTATCGGCGAGGGTCGGCCTCACCCAGAAAACACAAACCGGCGCTTGTTGGCGCCGGTTTTTTTTTGCATAATCTCAAAAGCTTGCAGTCAGGACTTCGACTTCTTCTTTTTCTTCGGGAGCGACTTACCCGCTTCTGCGGCCTGCTTGGTCTCTAGAATGGCCTGTGCCTTGGCCTTCTCCTTTTCGATGGCTTTCTTGGCCTTGGCCTTCACCTTCTTCGCCTTCAGCTTGGCCTTGACCTTGGCCGCCGCGAACTCCTCCGCCAAGTTGGCCGCCTTTCGCTTGGCCTTGGCCGCCTTGGCCTTGGCCTTGGCTGCTTTGGTCTCGGCGGCCACGCGGGCCGCTTCGGCCCGCGCCAGCCGGGCCTTCATCTCAACCCTGAGCCGGGCATCCTGAACCGCCTTTTCCGCAGCCTCGACCCGGTTTACCGGTTTGCCATTCACAGCGGCCGCCGGCGCCGCCGCCTCGCCCGGCGCCGTGTGTATCGACGCCTTGGCAGCGGCGCGCAGGTTGACAGCACGGTTCGCGCCGATACCGGGAATCGCGCGCAGCTTTGCTTCATCCAGCGCGGCCAGGTCCTCTGCGCTGCGCACGCCGTTTCCGGTCAGAATTTTTGCCAGCGCCGGTCCCACGCCGCGTAGTTCGTGAACTGGTGTCATGCCTGTCCATTTCCTTGTTGTTTGGGGGCCAAGACCCCTTTTTTGCCATGCGTCGCGCCCCGCCGCATTCACTCCGGGAAGGGCACAAGGGCTTTCTTGTCCTCATCCCACAGCTTCAGCGTCAGCGCGCGCAGCGCCTCGCCAAAGCCGATCCGCCGCAGCCCCATGTCCTGCGGCAGGCTGTAATGACACTGCCGCAACCGGTAGGAGGGGATCCGGGCGTTGTAGTGATGAATATCATGTAGGGTGATATTGGCCACAGCCAGATCGAACAGCCAGCCGAAGTCCAGACAGGATGACCCCTGCAACGCGGCAACCTGCGGGCTCAGGTCCGGGCGACGGTCCCAATAGGTGTCCTCGAAGTTGTGCTGAAGATAGACTAGAAACACCCCGATCATGCCGCCAAGGAATGAAAACGCCAGCCACACCCAGATACCGGTCATCCCCGCCAGCCGATACAGCAGTGCGAGCAAGGCAACAATCACCGCATTGTGCAGGATCACCCCCCAGACACCGAATTTCCGGGTGTTCTTGGGCCAGCGATAGCGGATGAAATAGGTGAACGCGGCGCCCAGCGGCACCAGCACGAACGGGTTGCGATAAAGCCGATACTGCAAGCGCTGCCAAAAGCCTGCCGCGCGCCATTCGCGCAGGGTCATCGTGTGGATTTCCCCGGTTTCGCGATGTTCGAGGTTGCCGATGTTAGAATGATGCAGGTTGTGGTTCTGCTTCATCACCTCAAACGGTGCAAAGGTGAAGGGCGACAGCACGTGCCCCGCCAGTTCATTCTGGGTTCGGGTTTCAAACAGGGAATGATGGCCAGTGTCGTGTTGCAGAACATACAGCCGCACCGCGGCAAAGGCAAAGACCACCCCCGCAGGCAGCATCACATACCAGCGGTCAACCTGCACGATCGCAAGCCAAAGCGCGCCGAAATACACCGCAAATGTCCCGAAATAGCTGAGCGCGGCCAGCCGGTTATCCCTGACGCAATAGGCGCGTGTATGTGCCCTTAGATCCATAAGACACCTCATAAATGCAGAATATGACAGCCCGCTGAATTCGGGCCATAAAATCACTCTGCACTAAAGGTAAGTCTTGCCGACACAGCTACAAGACGCAAGCCCTGCCGATCTGAAGGCGCTTGCGGTCTTCAGAATGGCGTGGCCGACAGCCTCAGCACGCCCAGTTGCTCCAGCCCCTGCAGCACCGCGTCCACCGCCACGGTCGCGAGGATCAGCCCCATCACGCGGCTGACCACGCTGGCACCGGTGCGGCCGATCTGCCGGACAATCCGCCCCGCCAGCAGCAGGATCACCAAGGTAATCACCAGCACCACCAACAGCAGCCCGCCGGTGGTCGCTTGTTCGACGATCGCCGTCTCATGGTTGTCGGTCAGGATCACCACCGCCAGGATCGCCCCCGGCGATGCGATCGACGGAATTGCCAGGGGAAAAACAGCGCCGGACAGATCTTCGTCTTCGGCGTCTTCGATCTCTGACTGCGGCTTGGCCTCGCCAAAGATCATCGTCAGCGCAAACAGAAACAGCACAATGCCGCCCGCAACCTGGAACGCGCCCAACCGCAGGCCTATCGCCTCCAGCAGCAATTGCCCTGCAATCAGAAAGAACGCCAGCACGCCAGCCGCTGCCAGCACCGCGCGCAGCGCGAACTGTCGGTGCAGCCGCTGCGGCACCGCGGCGGTGGCATAGAGAAACACCGGGATCGACCCCACCGGATCGATCACGACAAACAACGTCACGAATTCCCGGACGAGGCTCTGCCAATCCATGTCTGCCACCTTCCGCCAAAGTTGACCGTCGGCGGGAGGCGTCAGCCGCCGCGTTTGTTCAGGTGTTTGGCCAGCGCGCCCGCGTTTTTCTGACGTTTGCCCTTGTAGGGGTTCTTGTCGCCCTGCCCGCGCATATACAGGCGGATCGGGGTGCCTGGCATGTCGAAATCCTCGCGCAGGCCATTCACCAGATAGCGGTTGTAGCTGTCCGGCAACTTGTCAGGATGCGAGCACATCACCACGAACCCCGGCGGGCGGCTCTTGACCTGGGTCATGTAGCGCAGCTTGATCCGCTTGCCCTGCGGGGCCGGCGGCGGGTGTTGTTCCAGCATGCCAACCAGCCAGCGGTTCAACGCCGCGGTCGGCACACGGCGGTTCCAGGTGGTATAGGCCCGCATGATCGCATCGTGCAGCCGCTCCAGCCCCTTGCCGGTCTTGGCCGACACGGTGACCAGCGGCGCGCCGCGCAGCTGCGGCAGCAGACGGCCGAAGGCCTCCTTGAGGTCGCGCAGCTTGTCCTGCTTGTGCTCTTCGGCGTCCCATTTGTTGACCGCGACCACCACGGCGCGACCCTCGCGTTCGGCCAGGTCGGCGATCCGCAGATCCTGCTGTTCGAACGGGATGCTGGCATCCAGCAAGACCACCACGACCTCGGCGAATTTGACCGCGCGCAAACCATCGGAGACCGACAGCTTTTCCAGCTTTTCCTGCACCTTGGCCTTCTTGCGCATGCCGGCCGTGTCGAACACCCGCATCGGCACGTCATTCCAGTTGATGCGAAGCGAGATCGCGTCGCGGGTGATCCCCGCTTCCGGTCCGGTCAGCAACCGTTCCTCACCCAGGATCTTGTTGATGAGGGTGGATTTGCCCGCATTGGGACGGCCCACAACGGCAACCTGCAACGGTTTATCGTCCGTCGGGACGGGGATGTTTTCGTCCTCATCCTCGCCGATTTCCTCGTCCACGGCGACATCAGTGTCCGGTGCGTGGCGCTCGGCTTCGGCTTCGTATTTTTCGGCCAGCGGTTGCAGGATACCATAAAGATCCGGCATGCCTTCGCCGTGTTCACCCGACAGGCGCAGCGGTTCCCCCAGGCCCAGCCCGTAGGCTTCCAGCACACCGGCTTCGGCCGCGTTGCCCTCGGCTTTGTTGGCAGCCAGGATCACATGCGCCGACTTGCGGCGCAGGATGTCGGCAAAAATCTCGTCCGTCGGCGTCACCCCGGTGCGCGCGTCGATCATGAACAGACAGATGTCAGCCATGTCCACCGCGCGTTCGGTCAGGCGGCGCATGCGCCCCTCCAGCGAGTTGTCGGTGGCGTCCTCAAGCCCCGCGGTGTCGATCACCGTGAACCGCAGATCCCCCAGCCGCGCCGCGCCCTCGCGCAGGTCGCGCGTCACACCCGGCTGGTCGTCGACCAGCGCGAGTTTCTTGCCTACAAGGCGGTTGAACAGGGTGGATTTGCCCACATTGGGACGGCCCACGATGGCGAGGGTAAAGGACATCAGACCAGCTTTCTTCGACTCAAGTTGTGCCCCATAGCGCATCTGCGCGACAAGCGCCAGTATCCAGCATCAGCGGTAGGCCAACAGCTCCCCCTTGGAGGAAACCACGTAAAGCGTGCGATCAACAACAACGGGCGCGGTTGTCGCCCCGCCCGGCACCTCGACAGCGCGGCTCAGGCTCCCGTCAAGCGGGTTGAAGAACCGCAGCAGCCCATCGCTGGAGGCCAGCACCACCTGTCCACCGGCCAGCACCGGGCCATGATGCACATGGATGCGGCCGCGCTTGCCCGGCTTGTCTTTGAGATAGCCCGGCAGATCCACGGCCCAGATAACCTCGCCCGTGCCGGCATCTATCCGCAACAGCTGGTTCAGATCGCTCACCTGAAACAGGCTGCCCCCCGCAGGCCAGGCCGTGTCGCTGGCGCCTTCGCGCGCGGTCCACAGTCGGTCGCCGGTGTTGAGGTCAATTGCCACGGTGCGGCCAGAGTTGTTGGCGGCATAAAGACGGTTGCCCGCAATCACCGGCGCGCCTGTCACATCGCTGATCCGCGACAGGGTGCGCCCCGTGCGCTGGCCTGAGACTGAGGCACTCCAGCGGCGCAGACCGCCACGGCGGAACGTGGCAATCAGATCGCCCGATCCAAAGGCAAAGATCGCCAGATCCCGCGAGACCACCGGCGCCGGTGCGCCCAGGATGTTCGACGGCGAGGGCGCCGCTTCCACCTGCCACGCAATCCGGCCATCCTTGGTGTTCACCGCCCAGCCGGTGTCATCCCCGGCCACCAGATAAACCAGCCCGCCGCTGACCCGCGGCTGGCCAGAGCCGGTGGCGTCAAGTTCCTGCCGCCAGATCGTGGTGCCACTGGCCGCGTCCAGCGCCGTCAGCACCCCAAAGCCCGAGGAGATGTAGAGAACGCCGTCATCATAGGCCAGCCCACCGCCGGTCGCTTGCCCCGCCTCATCCGCAGGCGGGACCAGCTTGGCCTGCCACAAAAGCTGCCCTTGCGGCGACACGGCCGACACCTGCGCGTCGCTGTCCAGTGTGAAGATACGTCCACCGCCGACAACCGGGGTTGCGATGATGCGCTGGCGGCGACTGTCACCAGCCCCAATGCCAACGGTCCAAATCCGCTGTGGCGCCGCCGACAAGGCCGGATGCGCGGTGCGCGTGGCCTCAGCACCATGTCCCTGCGGCCAGCTGGTGTTGGCCGTCTGCTGCGGCAGCGAAATGGCGCGGGACTGATTCACCACCTCGGTGGCGTATTCGGGCCGGATATCCTCGCGCTCGCCGCGCAGGATGATTTCCTCTTCGGAACAGGCAACCAGCAGCGTGGCCAGTGCCGTGCCGCACAAAAGCGCCCGCGTGCGGGAAAAAGTCGTGAATGTTGTCATGGCCCTGCCCTGTCTGCCCCTGTGTGCCCTTGTGCCGGTCTGCCCGGTCTGGTCCGTCCGCCGCCGCGCCTGCTGCGCCCGTTACCCTTCGGTGGTAACGGCCGCCTCGGCGGAGCCACCGAGGGCTACAATCACCTGCGTCGCACGTTCTTTCAAGTCCGCGCTGACACCGGCATCCGCTGCAATCACCCGCAACCGATCGATCGCGGCGTCAGCCTTGCCTTCCTCGATGTCCAGCAGCGCCAGTTGCTCGCCGGCCAGCAGCGCCAGCGGCGCCCCGGGTTGCGCCAGCGCTTCATATTGCAGACGGCGTTCGTCGGTACTCAAGCTGTCGCCTTGCAGCACCAGCGCCTTGAAGCTGGCGATATGGCGATAGATCAGCGGCAGCTCAGCATCGGTTGCCACGTTCTCCAGCTGCGCCACCGCCCCGGTGATGTCGTCCGCCTTGGCCAATGCGCCCGCTTCCAGCATGGCGAGAACGGCGCGCCCACCGGCGCTTTGCGCACTGACCGCGGCCAAGGCCTCGGCCTGCGCGGTGTCGCTTTCCAGCTCCAGCGCCGCGGTGATCTGGTCCCCCAGTTGCTGGGCTGCCGCCAGTTCCTGTGCCTTGCTGTACTCACGGTAGGCCGCGCCGCCAACAATCAGCGCCACGGCAACGCCACCGATCCAGCCGTACCGTTTCAGCACAAGGAAGAACCGGTCGCGGCGGACCTCTTCGGTCACCTCGTCGATAAAGCTGTCGGTGTCGCTCATGAAAAGCCCCTGATCTGCGCGGCCCCGGCGGTACGCACGGGCCCAGTATTAAATGCGTTCTTGCCCCTCTTACCCTGACTGCCAGACCAAGCCAAGTGGCCCGTTTACATCAGAAACCCCGAGGTTTCTGCCCGAAAAGCGAGAATTATGAACTGAACCACTTAGTTTAGAATGGACATCTCCTATATCTGGCCTATCAATTCCGCGCGTGTCCCATCGCCAGCACCTTCCGCGCCATCTGCGGGGTTCGGCCTATTTTCGGGACCACACCAAATATTTTAGAAAGGCCCGACATGCGTATCGTCCCATTGCTGACAGCCGTCGTGGTGACTGCCAGCCTTTATATGGTGGTCATCGAGCGGGAGGCCCTCATGACTTTTGCCAGGGGCGAGACCACCCCACAGGCCGCGGAGGCTGAGAGCACGGTTGCGCCGACCAATGCCGCGGGCGAGGACACCCGCGTCGGCGTGGTGGCGTTGCGCAGCAAGGCGACCACCATCGGCAGCGCGGTGATCCTGCGGGGCCAAACACAGGCAATCCGCCAGGTGGAGGTTCGGGCCGAAACGACCTCCACAGTGATCTCTGAGCCACTGCGTAAAGGCGCCCAGGTTAAAAAGGGCGATCTTCTGTGCGAATTGGACCCCGGCACCCGCCCGGCCTCGCTGTTGCAGGCCCAGGCGCAGCTGAAGGAAGCCCGGATCAATCTCACCGCGGCGTCGAAACTGTCACAGGGCGGCTACGCATCGGATACCCGACTGGCCGCGGCCGAGGCTTCTGAGAGCACCGCCCAGGCGGCGGTGGCGATGGCGCAGCGGGAGATTGACAACCTGAAGATCACCGCGCCCTTTGACGGGTTGTTGGAAAGCGATACAGCGGAGCTGGGCAGCCTGCTGCAACCGGGCAGCCTGTGCGGTACCGTGATCCAGCTGGATACCATCAAATTGGTAGGATACGTGCCGGAGGCCGAGGTTAACAAGGTCACCCTGGGCGCCACGGCGGGCGCCGAACTGGCCACAGGCCAGCAGGTCCAAGGCGAAGTCACCTTTCTCAGCCGCTCGGCCGATCCACAAACCCGCACCTTCGAGGTTGAGATCACCGTGCCGAACCCGGATCTGTCAATCCGCGATGGGCAGACCGCAGACATCTTCATATCCTCAGCCGGGTCACTGGCGCACAAGCTGCCGCAATCCGCGTTGACCCTCAACAACGAGGGGCAATTGGGCGTGCGCGTGGTCAACAGCGACAGCATGGTGGAATTCTACCCGGTGGACATGCTGCGGGACGAGGCGGACGGTGTCTGGCTTGGCGGCCTGCCCGCCGTGGCCGACGTCATCGTGGTGGGCCAGGACTTTGTGACCGAAGGCGTTGCGGTGGACGCCACCTACCGGGAGACGGAACAGTGACTGGTATAGTAGGCTGGGCCGCAAACCGGGCGCGGATGGTCCTCGCGTTCATCGTGATTTCGCTGCTGGTCGGGGGATTTGCCTACTCGATGCTGCCCAAGGAGGGCGAGCCTGACATCGAAATCCCCGCCCTGTTCATCTCTGTCCCCTTCCCCGGCATTTCGGCCGAGGATTCGGAATCGCTGCTGGTCAAGGTCATGGAAACCGAGCTGGCCGACCTCGACGGGCTGGACAAGATGTCCTCCACCGCCGCCGAGGGCTATGCCGGGGTGGCATTGGAGTTCGAATTCGGCTGGGACAAGACCGCCGTCATGGCCGACGTGCGCGACGCCATGGACAAGGCCGAGGCCGAATTCCCCGACGGGGCCGAGAAATACTCGATCATGGAGATCAACTTCTCCGAATTCCCGATCGTCATCGTCAACCTGACCGGCGCGGTCCCGGAACGCACCATGGCGCGCATCGCCAAGGATCTGCAGGACGATCTTGAAGCGCTGGATGCGGTGCTGGAGGCGGGTATCGCCGGCAACCGGGATGAGATGGTCGAGGTGCTGATCGACCCGTTGCGGCTGGAGGCCTACAACGTCACCGCGCTGGAGCTGATCAATGTGGTGCAGAACAACAACCAGCTGATTGCGGCCGGTGAAGTGGACACAGCCCAGGGCAGTTTCTCGGTCAAGATCCCCTCATCCTTTGATGACGTGAACGACATCTACCGGCTGCCGGTCAAGACCAATGGCGACCGCGTGGTGACGCTGGGTGAGCTGGCGCAGATCAACTTCACCTTCGAGGACCGCGAGGGCACCGCCCGCTTTAATGGCGAAGACACGGTGGCGCTCCAGGTGGTCAAGCGTAAGGGCTACAACCTGATCGACACCGTGAACCTGGTGAAGGAAACGCTGGACGTCTCCAAATCGAAATGGCCGCCTGAGCTGCGGGCGGCGGTGACGGTCGGCACCTCCAACGACCAGAGCCGCGTGGTTGGCTCGATGGTCAGCCAGCTTGAAGGCTCGGTGCTGACCGCCATCGCGCTGGTGATGATCGTGGTGCTGTCCGCGCTCGGCAGCCGGGCTGCGCTGCTGGTGGGCTTTGCCATCCCGACCTCATTCCTGCTGTGTTTTGCCTTGCTCGCACTGATGGGGATCTCGATTTCCAACATCGTGATGTTTGGCCTGATCCTTGCCGTGGGGATGCTGGTGGACGGGGCTATCGTGGTGGTGGAATACGCCGACAAACGCATCAAGGAAGGCTCCGGCCCCATGCACGCCTATGTTGAGGCGGCCCAGCGGATGTTCTGGCCGATCGTCTCGTCCACGGCCACCACACTTTGCGCCTTCCTGCCGATGCTGTTCTGGCCCGGCGTTCCGGGTGAATTCATGGGCATGCTGCCGGTGACCCTGATCTTCGTTCTGTCGGCCTCGCTGGTGGTTGCGCTGATCTACCTGCCGGTGATGGGCGGGGTTACCGGCCGCGTCAGCCGCTTCTTCGAGGGGGCCTCCACCGCGCTGCGCAATATCGCGCCCTGGTGGCTGCGCGCCCTTCTGGTGCCCTTGCCGATGTGGGGCATGTTCGCCGGTGCCATGCAGATGCTGAACCCGAGCTACCTTCTGGGCGCAGGCGGGGCGGGTCTGGGCAGTGTGATCTTCGGCGCTCTGGTCTTTACGCTCAGCTCCTTTGCAGCCTCGATCACTCTCAGCGCGGTCAAGATCAAACGCGAACCCAAAGAGGTCGCTCCCGGCTACCATCACACTGCCTTTGGCTATTTCATCAAGTTCATCGCAGGCAACCCGGTGATGCCCGTGGTCACCATCGGCGTTGTCGGCATCGGCATCATGACCGTGTTCAACCTGTTCAGCGAAAACAACTACGGCGTTGAGTTCTTTGTTGAATCGGAACCGGAACAGGCCACGGCCTATGTCCGGGCCCGTGGCAACATTTCGTTGCAGGAAAAGGACGCGCTGGTTCGCGCCACGGAACAGGTCATCCTCAAGCACCGCGCTGTCATCAACGTGTTCTCCTTCGCCGGCGACGGTGGGCTGAACACCGACAGCTCCGGTGCATCGACCCCGCCGGACACCGTGGGCCAGGTCCAGTTCGAGATCATCCCGTGGGAGGATCGCCCGACAGAAACCGAACCGCTGGGCGGTTGGCTGGGCGGTTTGCTGAGCGAGCACCTGGGCATTGAGAAACAAGTGATTGCGCAGGAATACGACGGCAACACCGTTATTGACGAGTTGAACAGTCAGCTGGCCGCCCTGCCCGGTTTCGAGGTGGAGGTGCGCTCGCTCGCCCAGGGGCCGGCCAGTGGCAAACCGGTGCACCTGCGCCTGCGCGGCGACGACTGGGAGGAGCTGACCAAGGCAACACGGGACGCGCGCGACCGTTTCGCCAACACCCCCGGCCTCACCCTGATCGAAGACAGCCTTCCCCTGCCCGGCATCGACTGGCAGATCGACGTCGATGTCGAACAGGCCGGCCGCTACGGTGCCGATGTCGCCACGGTGGGTGCGATGGTGCAGCTGGTCACCCGCGGCATCCTGCTGGACACCATGCGGGTCGACAGTTCGGACGAGGAGATCGAAATTCGTGTCCGCCTGCCGAAACAGGACCGGGTGCTGTCGACGCTCGACACGCTCAAGGTGCGCACGGATGACGGGCTGGTGCCGCTGTCGAACTTTGTCAGCCGCAGGCCGGTGCCGAAGCTGGCAGAGATCAACCGAGTCGAACAGGAGCGCTATTACGACGTGAAAGCGGACGTGGAACCGGGGCTTAGCAAGGTCGAGATCACGGATCCGGACACCGGAAAGACCCGGCAACTGGCGCTGTTGAAAACCGTGGATGAGGGCGTCGCCCCCAACGCTGAAACCCTGACCGCGCCCAATGGCAACCTGATGCAAGTGGTGTCTCTGTCCGGCGCCGGCAGTTTCGCCGCCGTCGAAGCGGCGTTAGCGCAGGGTGCCAAGGTAAACCCTGTGAACCCGAACGAACGCATTGCCCTGCTGACCGAATGGCTGGAAACCGACCCACTGCCGCGCAGCATCACGTGGGAATGGACCGGCGATCAGGAGGAGCAGGAGGAATCCGGCGCCTTCCTGTCCAAGGCTTTTGCGGGCGCGCTCGCGTTGATGTTCGTGATCCTGCTGGCGCAGTTCAACAGTTTCTACAACTCGGTGCTGGTGCTGTTGGCGGTGGTGCTGTCCACCACCGGCGTGCTGATCGGCATGATGGTGATGCAGCAGCCGTTCTCGATCATCATGACCGGAACCGGCATCGTGGCGCTGGCGGGGATCGTGGTGAACAACAATATCGTGCTGATCGACACCTATCAGGAGTTCAGCCAGAAGATGCCCCGGATCGAGGCAATCATCCGCACCGCCGAGGCCCGTATCCGCCCGGTGTTGCTGACCACCATCACCACGATGGCGGGCCTCACCCCTATGATGTTTGGTGTCAGCCTCGATTTCATCGGCGGCGGCTACTCCATCGACAGCCCCACGGCACTGTGGTGGAAACAGCTGGCCACGGCGGTGGTGTTCGGGCTTGGTATCGCCACCGTTCTGACGCTTGTGGTGACACCTTCGCTGCTGGCGATCCGGGTCTGGCTGGCCACCTACATGCGCGCCCTGGGCCGGATGTTGTCGCGCATCACCCGCGGCCGCTCCAGCCGCATCGCGCGGGATTCTCGGCTGTTCAAAAAGGCCCGCACCCTGCCCAGCACAGAGGTGCTATGGGAGGACGACAGCCGCTCCGCACCTGCCGCGGAGGCCGAAGACCCCAAGCCAACCTCCGATGGGAATCTGCGGGCCGCAGAATAGCCGACGGATCGAAAAAACTGGCCCCGCATCGGCGGGGCCAGTTCCTTGCATCACGGCGTCAGCCTGTCTGCGGGGAAACGTACAGGTTTTGCGCAAGGCTCATACCAGGGAGGCGGCAGGCCGACCTGTCAACAACAGCGCTGACCCCGGTGATGCTTAACCGGATTTTGCCAGCACACCGGCATTGACGGCCGCCTGAACTTCCTGCTGATCGACCTCGCCATCGGCATTGGCATCAATATTCGCAAAGGTTTCGGCATCCAGCTCCGGATAGGCCGCCTGCAGCTCTTCCAGCGAGAAGCTGCCATTTCCGTCCACGTCAGCCTCGGCGCCGTGGCCGACGGAGACGCCAGTGTCGAGATCCAGCGCAGCAACAGGTGCGGCAGCAAGTGCGGCCAGGGCGGCGGCGGTCAGGGCAAAAGTCTTCATCTGAGTTACTCCGATCGTGTCAGTACTTCGATTTGGGCGCGCGGGCTCCCCCCGCGCGCCGGATGGTCCGCTGATATCAGCCCGCTTTTTGCAGCACGCCCGCATCCACGGCGGCTTGAACCTCGTCCTTGGTGGCTTCGCCATCCGCATCGGCATCGATGGTGGCAAAGGTTTCGGCGGTCAACTCAGGGTAGGCGACCTGAAGTTCGTCCAGCGAATAGGAGCCATTGCCGTCCACATCCGCAGCTGCATCCAGGTCGAGCGCGGCAACAGGGGCAGCAGCAAGGGCGGTCAGGGCGGCGGCGGTCAGTGCGAAGGACTTCATGTGAGATACTCCATTCATTCTATTCTGTTTCTTTCAGCGACCACGGTGTCTCCGTGAGCCACGAACAGAGGTAGGCATCTCTTCCTCGCGGCACCAGACGCGGCACGGCATCGGTGATTTTCCGGCGCCTGCTTGCCGAAAGTCAGCCAGCGACTGGGCGCGTTGCCGCCCCGGCCCAACGCCTGCACCTTTCTCCGCTCAACCCACGGGGCGCATCGTGCAGGTTTCCGCCATAGCGCGACCTTTGACGACGAAAGCCAAAAAATTCGGGAACTTTTGCGGCCGCAGCCGCAGCGGCGCGACCACCGCTGTTGCGGTCAGGCCGCGTCCTGATCCGACTGCTGCCGCTGCCACAGCCGCGCATAGCGCCCCTGCCGGGCCAGCAGCTCCTGATGGGTGCCAGTCTCGGCGATTTCACCCTGCTCCAGCACCACGATCCGGTCGGCCTCGGCGATGGTCGACAGCCGGTGCGCGATGGTGATGACCGTGCGCCCCTGTCCGGCGCGGGCCAATGCGCCCTGGATTTCCTGCTCCGTATCGCTGTCCAGCGCAGAGGTTGCCTCGTCCAGCAGCAGGATCGGCGGGTTCTTCAGAAGGGTGCGGGCAATGCCCACCCGCTGTTTCTCGCCGCCCGACAGCTTCAGGCCACGCTCGCCCACCTGGGTGTCATAGCCTTCGGGCAACGCGGCGATGAAATCATGGATCTGCGCATCCCGCGCGGCCTGCTCCACCTCGTCCTGGGTGGCACCCTCGCGGCCATAGGCGATGTTGTAGCGGATCGTGTCATTGAACAGGACCGTGTCCTGCGGAACCACACCAATGGCCTGATGCAGGCTTTTCTGGGTGACGTCGCGCACGTCCTGCCCGTCGATCCGCAGCGCACCGCCGCTGACATCGTAGAATCGGAACAGCAACCGCCCGATGGTCGATTTGCCCGACCCGGTAGAGCCGACGATGGCCACGGTTTGCCCCGGTTCCGCCTCCAGCGAAATACCCTTGAGGATTTCCCGGTCCGGTTCATAGGAAAACCGCACATTGTCCAGAGAGACCCGGCCGCCGCTCACCTTCAGCTCTACCGCACCCGGACGGTCACTGACATCCGCGGGTTGCTCCAGCAGGTGAAACATCTCGCCCATGTCGACCAGGCTCTGGCGGATTTCGCGGTACACCGTGCCGAGGAAGTTCAGCGGCACGGTGATCTGAATCATATAGGCGTTGACCATGACAAAATCGCCCACCGTCAACCCGCCCTGCTGCACCCCGATCGCCGCCATCACCATCACCCCGATAAGCCCCGCGGTGATGATGACACTCTGGCCAAAGTTCAGGAAAGCCAGCGAATAGGCCGTTTTCAGCGCGGCTTGGGCATAGCCCCGCATGGCGCCGTCATAGCGCGCTGCCTCGCGCTCTTCGGCGACAAAATACTTGACCGTCTCATAGTTCAGCAGACTGTCGATGGCCTTTTGATTGGCGTCGGTGTCCTGCTCGTTCATCTGGCGGCGCAGCGTCACCCGCCATTCGGTCACGGCAAAGGTGAACCAGACATACAGCCCGATGGTGCCCGCAACCACCAGCAGGTAACGCGCATCAAACATAACCGTCAGGATCACCGCGACCAGTGTCAGTTCCAGGATCAACGGACCGATGGAAAACAGCATGAACCGCAGCAGGAACTCGACCCCCTTGACCCCGCGCTCAATGATCCGGCTCATCCCGCCGGTCTTGCGGGTGATGTGATAGCGCATAGAGAGCCGGTGAATGTGGGTAAAGGTCTCCAGCGCCAGGCGGCGCAGGGCGCGCTGGCCCACCGGTGCGAAAATCGCATCGCGCAACTGCTGAAAGCCCGTGGTGAGGATCCGTGCCATTCCATAGGCCACCGTCAAACCCACCGCCCCTAGCGCCAGCGGCGGCACACCTTCACCAGCGAGGCCATCGACTGCGCCCTTGTACAGCATCGGCGTATAGACCGCGATCACCTTGGCCAAAACCAGCACCGCCAGCGCCAGCACCACCCGCAGCTTGATCGCCCGGTTGCCGCGCGGCCACAGGTAGGGGCCAACCCTGCGCAGGGTGCGCAGCCCCGAGCGACGTTCGGCCCGTGCCAGTGTGGCGGACGTTTGTGGCGCGGAGGCCTGCTCTGTCTGGGTCATGGCTGCTCCTGGCTGTCTCTGGCGGGGCTGGCTGAACCAACAAGGATACCGACCGCCGAGACACAATGCGAGAGGTCGGCGACCAGGGCGCGCTACAATAGCGCGATTTAGGTATGTGCGATCACTCCGGTATGTTGAAAACCTGCCCCGGGTAAATCAGGTCGGGATCGCGGATAGCCTCCTTGTTGGCCTCAAACACCCGCACATACAAAAATCCACTGCCGTATCGCTGTTGCGAAATGGCCCACAGCGTATCGCCCTTCTGCACCGTCACCGCGCGCACCAGCGGCACCGGCTGATCCGGCGCGGCATCGCCAACCGGCTGTGGCAGCGTTTCGGGGGATTCCCGCTTGAACGGTGTTTCCAGACGGCTCACCACAGTGCCAGAGGCCGCCTCGATCTCATCCAGGCGCAACGTATAGATCCCTGGTGCGACATCTTCCAACCGACCGCTCCAGCGACCATCGCCCGCCGCCTCCAGCTCCGCCACCGGGCGGTTGTCCACATAAATGCGGACCCGCGACTGCGGCGTTGCGCGGCCCGACAGCTCCACCCCGCCCGCGCCGTTGTAGCTGATTGCGTCCAGCGCCACTTCATCGCTCAGCTCGGGGTCGGCTGGGATGGCGGGCTGCACAACCTCGACGCCGTTCTGGTCTGCGCGAAGAACGGCAACCGCCGGCTCCCGCGGGGGTTGCACGTCAGCCGGACCGGCCTCCGGCGCCCCATCGGCAGCGGTGTTCTGTTCGGTCTCCGCCGGATCTACCGCAGTATTGGCGGCGCTGCGCTCTACAGTGTCCGCCGGGTCCATCGCCGTGTCGGCGTCGCTGCGCGCTACAGGATCGGCCTGCTCCGTCGCGGTATCGGCGGCGGCGCTCTGCACCGCGTCAGCCTGGGTCGCCGCCGTTCGGGCGGTGTCAGCCGCGTTCCCTTCCCCGTCAATGGCAGCGCGTTCTGCATTCAAATCGGGGGCAGCCGTTCCGGTCGGGGCCACTTGCGCCAGCTGATCCGCTTCCGTATCCGCGCGTTGCGCCACTTCTGGCTGCGGCGCGGCGGCAACGGGGTTGGCCGGCGCGAGGATGAAGCTCTCCGCGGACGCCATCTTGCGCCCGTCATGCTCGGCCATCAGTGAAACAACCTGCGGTGTGTCGCTGGGCGCAATTGTGGTGAGGGTGGCAAACTGGCCACCTGGCGGTACCTGGATCTGCTCCAGCAGCACCCCGTCCAGCAGGATCGACAGCTGCGTCCCCTCCTGGGCGCGGCCGGCAATCACTGCCGCCCCGTCACGATCCACCCGTACCAGGTCCAGCTGTGGCGCCGCCAGTACAAACTCCGGTTCCGCTTGCTCGGCGCTGTTGGGCGGCGGCGCTTGCGCATCGGCATCCGCCACGGAACCGGCCGCGGCTTCTAGCCCCTCGTCTGGTATTTCATCGGAGGAAACTTCGGGCGACGCGTCTGTCACAGGGTTCGGCGTGTCTTGCTCCGGCGCAGCCAACGCTATTGCCTCTCCGGCATCATCCTCTGCCGGTCTGGTCTCTAGTTTTTCCGTTTCCACAGCATCGGTTGCGGGGGAAACGTCAAGTGCTTCAGCTTGCTCGGTGTCGGCAACCACCGGTGCGTCCGGCTCTTCCGCGCGCTCCGGCACATCCGCGCCTTGTGCTGCGGCTTTCGCCTCCTTCGCCGCAGCCTGGTCCGCGGCGGCCTGCTCTTCGGCGATTTGCTGCTGCGCAGCACGGTTCTGCAATGGCTGGCCGGATTCCTCTCCATCGCCGTCAAAGCCCGCGCCTTCACCTTTGGCGCCGGCCTCCTGCGACGGCGTGTTCACAGCGCCCGGCCCCTCCGCGGAGAACCCTCCCAGCTGGAACAGCACCACACCGCCCAGCACAACGGCCGCGCCGACAATACCTCCGATCGTCAGAGCGCCAAGGCTCCTGCTTTCAGATCCATCCGCCATTTCGATCCCTTCGACGTTTGCGGAATGTTCCCTTCCGCTTAGTTGAGCAAACCTAACAACCCCGCTATCAGGGGTCAAAACACCAATTTCGTTTCGCGTTGAAATTCCACAGAAAGGCTGGCCAATGAGCATCAAATCCGTCTGCGTTTACTGCGGTTCGCGTCCCGGTTCCGACCCCGCCTATGCTGCGGCGGCCCGCGACACGGGCACCCTACTTGCACAGGAGGGCCTGCGACTTGTCTATGGCGCCGGTGATGTCGGATTGATGGGTGAGGTCGCGCGCGCGGCGCAGGCTGCCGGTGGCCGCACCTTTGGGGTCATCCCCGCGCATCTGGAGCGTCGCGAGGTCGGCAAGAACGACCTCACCACCTATGTCGTTACCGAGACGATGCATGAACGCAAAAAGGTAATGCTATGGAATGCCGATGCCATCCTGCTGTTGCCCGGTGGCGCCGGGTCGCTGGATGAGCTGTTCGAGGCGTTGACCTGGCGCCACCTGGGGCTGCATTCCAAGCCGATCGCGATCCTGAACACCAACGGTTACTGGGATCCGCTGCGCGCGCTGTTGCAACAGGTGACGGGCCAGGGTTTTGCCGGGGCGGAAACCGCGGATTATCTGATCTGGGCCGACACGCCTGTTGCCGCCATCGCAGCCCTGCGCGACGCGCGTTCCTGACCCAGCGCAGACATCGAAAACACGGCAACCGCGGTCCAGATCAGCACAAAGGCGATGCCATGCCACAGGCTGAATGGCTCGGCAAAGATCAGGACCGCCACCACGAACTGCAACGTCGGGTTGAGGTATTGCAACACCCCGACGGTGCCAAGCTGCACCCGACGCGCGGCATAGCCGAACAGGATCAGCGGCAAACCGGTCAGCAGCCCCGAGAATGCAAGCATCGCTGCGTCCTTGCCACTGCCCAGAAAACCGCCGCCGCCGGTCAGCCAGATCAACGGCAGGGCCACGGGCAACAGCAGCAACACCTCGGCGGTGACTGAGACCACCGGCCCGAGAGGAAGCTGTTTCTTGGCAACGCCATAGAGGGAGAAGCTGATGGCCAGAACCAAAGGGATCCACGGCGCGGCGCCCAAGCCAAACGACAGCAACCCAACAGCCGCGCCCGCCAGCGCCACCGCAACCAGCTGCGCCGCGGCCAGCCGTTCGCCAAACAACAGGCGGCCCAGCAGTACGCTCAGCAGCGGGAACACATAGTAGCCCAGGCTTGCTTCGGTGGCGTAGCCAGACTGCACGGAAAAGATGAAAAGAAACCAGTTGAGCGATATCATCGCCGTAGCACAGACGAGAAGCACCGCGTTGCGGCGCTGCGCGAAGGCAGCAACCAGTTCGCCCAGCCGCCCCTGCAACAGCAGCATTGCCGAAAAGAACAGGAACGACCAGACCGCGCGGTGCGACAACACCTGTTCCGGCGGGATATGGGACAGCGCCTTGTAATAAATCCCCGACAGCCCCCAGACCGTACAGGCCGCGATCATCGCCAAGACGCCCTTATGTGTTTCGCGCATGTTTTGCCCCTGCCCCGTGCCTGTCCTGACAGACACCGGACAGGGGCAAGGGTCAAGCCCCCGGCTCGGCCTTCAAAGGTCTGAAATCGCGTCCTTGACCATGTCTTCGATCTTGCTGGTCTCGTGGTTGGTCAGGTTCTTGGCCACCTCGCCGACCACCTTGTCAGACACCTCCTGATGCAGGTTCTTGCGCAGCTCGCCCAGAACCTCCGGCGCCGCCACCAGAACCAGCCGCTCGAACTTCCCCTTATGCGCCATCTTGTACAGCCGGTCTGCCAAATCCGAGGCAAAACGTTCCTTGGCCAACTGGTGCCAGTCGGTGTCATCCACCGCCGAGCGATGCACGCTGGGTCCGTCATTGAACCGCCCCGGCCGGTTGGCCGACTGCTCGGCGTCGGACGGGTTCTCCTGCTCATCCTTGCGCCGCACCTTCAGATGCGGATCCTGCGTGTCCGTCACATTTTCCAGAAACAGCGCTTTTTCACTGTCAGCAACCAGCACCCAGGTGCCCTTCGTCAGCATAGCCATGGCGTCACTCCTGCTCCTTTTCTTTAGACTTGGTGACGCGGGTTTTCCCCGCGGGGCGCGATTCGGTCCGCTTCAGCTCGTCCTCGGTGGCAATGTCGCGCTGCAGATCGCCGCCGCTGCGGCCCTGCTGGGACACCGAACCCTGCGCGCCGGGGATCTCTTCGGTCTCGCAGCGTCCGTCTTTGGATCTTTTGCGTTCAGCCATCGCGTCCTCCATCGTTTTCACGTGTAGTGGCCCAACGCGGTCTTGCGGCTTCGGGTTCCTGTCGCCCACGAAAAAGCCCGCGCAGAACAAGCTGCGCGGGCGATTGTACCAGTGTCGCGACCTGAGGGGGCGCGGAAGCGGTTGAGCCGACCTTAGCCCAGACGGGAAGCGACGTTTTCCCAGTTGACCAGCTTGTCGAGGAAGTTGCTCAGGTAGGCGGGACGCTTGTTGCGGAAGTCGATGTAGTAGGAATGCTCCCACACGTCGCAGCCCAGCAGCGCGGTCTGGCCAAAGCACAGCGGGTTGACGCCGTTTTCAGTCTTGGTCACCGCCAGCGAGCCGTCGGCGTTCTTGACCAGCCAGGCCCAGCCGGAGCCGAACTGGCCCGCACCTGCCGCGGAGAATTCATCCTTGAACTTGTCGACGGAGCCGAAGTTCTCGACCAGCGCCTTCTCCAGCTCACCCGGCATCTTGCTTTCGCCCGGACCCATCATCTCCCAGAACTGGTTGTGGTTCCACAGCTGCGAGATGTTGTTGAAGATGCCGCTCTGGGCCACCGCGTTTTTGTCGTAAGTGCCGGTGATGATATCTTCCAGCGACTTGCCGTCCCACTCGGTGCCGGCGATCAGCTTGTTGCCGTTGTCGACATAGGCTTTGTGGTGCAGGTCGTGGTGGTATTCCAGGGTTTCCGCGGACATGCCTTTGTCGGCCAGCGCGTCATGTGCGTAGGGAAGATCGGGAAGTTCAAAAGCCATTTGGGCCCCCTGTCAAAATAGTTTGCGTTCCTGTGCCGATACATGCGGTCCACAGGGGAGCAGGTCAAGACCGGGCGTGTGGATTCCTGCACCCCGGCCTGTGCAATCAGTAAAGAGACTCGCCCTTGATCGCTTTGCAGCTGCCGACGCCGCGCGGCATGTTTGCGAAGTTGTTCATCGGGAACGACGCCTTGATCAGGAACTCATTGCTGCCCGGTGTCAGGGTCGCCGTGTAGTTCACCCGCACCGAGCCGGAGCCCTGGCTGGGCACAGCCAGTCTCCAGTTCATGCGATACTTGCCACGCACCGTCTTGAATTTGACATCGATCGGCTGTTCGTGGGCGTGGTTGATATAGCCGTCATAGGCCCGCGCCTTGCGCGCCTCGGGATCCAGGGACAGCAGCACGCGGGTCGGGATCCAGCCGCTTTCTTCAACGCTGTCGACCACGCAGTCATAGGATTGAACCGCAGCCTGGGCGCCGCCCGCCATGGAAAACACTGCCAGCGCAGCAAGAAGGGTCTTTTTCACTTTATTGTCCTCAAACATAGGTGGTGTCATGGATTACTGGGCCAGCCGACAGGTCCCTTTGACCGTGGAGCTGATGTCATTCCCGGCTGCCAGTCTCAACGAACGCGCTTGCGCCTTGAGCGTGTGCCGGTTCACAAAGACGGAAAACCGGTGCTGGCGGAAATTCAAACTTCCATAGACGCTCGTTTTATCAACAGTCCAGGCCGACTCATACCGGCTATCCTTCCAAGAAAAGGACAGCACCTTGGTGTTGTTGCGCTCGATCAGCGCCACCGACGGCAGGGTTCGCACTTCTGGAATTTCGACCACTTGCAGTTGCACCGGTTGCGACCGCTCGAGGTAATCCGGCGCGCGGAAACGGATGAATGTCGGCGTCGGGGCCGTCCTGCGGCCTTCTTGAAAACTGCATTCATATGTTTCCAACGCTGCAGCGCCGCCGCTGGTGAAGATCAGTGCCGCGAGGCAAAATTTGAGATGCCGGATCATTGTCTTTCCTCTGCCCACGCCATCGCTCGTTCCTTCAGTCATCCGTCGATCCGCGTGCATTCTCCAGCAACCTCCCATGACAACCGCTGTGAGAACTTCAAGCTGCGGGAGCCCGCCCTTGCCTCGCCAGTTGACCGATTGAGCGCAAAAAAGAACTCGTGATGAGGAAAATTTACGTCCATGTAGCCGCGGTGACGCGATACGCTGCTGTCAAACTCATACGCGCGCGCACTCCACGTCAGCGACAACCGTTGGCTGGAGTTACGCCGGACATCAGCTGTGGTAGGTCTTGTGATGACCTTGGGGACTTGCGATTTCACAATCTCGGCGGGCAGCCAAGGCTCGTGAACGCTTGGCACGCTGAGTTTCAGATAGGTCGGCGTCGGCTGATCCCAGCGGCCTTGCGCGAAACGGCAATCGTAGATTTCGCCCGCTTGGACGGATGCGCCCAAGGCGCATGACAGGCCGATGGCGAAGTATCGATTTAAGGATATCATCGTAAAATGGTCGTTAGCGCGCAGGAACTGGCGCCGCCTCTAGTCTTGTTTAAATTGAACCGACAATCCACTGTGCCGACGCGTTCTTTTCATTCGGCGAAAACCGCGTGCAAACCCCTGCGCCGCGGATCAGCGTGCCCCCCGGATGCTCTGGCTGAACTAGAACGCTCATCTTTAGATTATCAAGGTTCATAACCACCCTGAAGGGGCGCTCTTTTTGCAGCCGCGCCGTGCGCTCTGGGTGCACCGGCGCAGGCAAGCGCGCGGCGCCAGCCGGTGCGGTCCAATTCAGTACCACTGACGTCAGGCTGTAACGGCTCACATGAACGGTTTCATCCCGCCCGGCGCGCTTGTCCTCGATACGGGCCCGCGCGAAACCGCGGTCAAAATGAAACAGCAGGCGCTTTGGCAGCTCGTCAGCGGGTGACAAGGGCGTCACCTCGCAATCAAAAGAGGCACTCGCAAACGCTTCGGCGGCCAGGAATGAGAAAGCTGCCGCAAAGACCGCGCATGCCGAGGCTCTCATCCACTCCTCCCAAATGCTGTTGGCACCTGTGCCCCCCAAAAATCATCTAGCAATCGTTCAATCGGCACTGGTTAAAAAAAAACCGCAACACCCGCATAAAAAAACGGTGCCCGGCAAAACTGCCGCACACCGTAAATGACGCCTCAGATCACCACAAGCATAAAGCGAGTAATATCGTTAATAGACACCCACTTTGCTTTGCGGATGCGCCGATGCCTTCAGCAGTTTGAAGACATAGTCCCCCACAGAGCGGAAGCAGATGATGCCAAAGCTACCGTCCTCTTCCAGCCAGAAGGCGCCCGCCACCTGGGCCAGGCGCGACCGGCGAAACTGGCCCGGAGCAAATGCCGCCGGGTCGAAATCGACCGGGCTCACCTTGGCCAGAACCTCGCGTGCGCCGTCGCCGGACAGGCGGAAGTAGGCCCGCGCATCGGACACGTTGACCGCCAGCGCATGTTCGCCCTTCAGCGCCTCTGCGAGCTGCGCAGTCTTGGCGACCGCTTGCTCATAAGGCACCAGTAGCAACAGCTCATCCGGTGACATCCAGGCGGCGGCGCCGTTGTCTGCAAGGGAGATGCGTCCCATCGCAGGCACCGCGGCGCCGGTTGCAGCCTCGACGGCCGCCTGCAGCGGTGCAGAGCCCAGGTCGCCGCGCAGGGTAATCATTCCGCGCAGGCCAGCGTCCGCAACCTCGGCAATACCGGCGTAACGCGCCCCGTTCAGTTCGGAAACAGCCTTAGACATTCTGCTTTTCCCCTTCCTTGTCATAGAAGACCGGATCAACGATCTTGGCCTCGTAGGTCTTGCCGTCTGTGCCGGGGAATTTGAGCACCTCACCCATGCGCTTGGGGCCATGTTTGACCAGCCCCATGGCAATGCCGCGGCCCAGCGTGGCCGAATGATAGGTTGAGGTCACCCGGCCGATCATGTTGCGCTGGCCGTTGGCATTGACGCCCTCGCCCACCGCATAGGCGCCATCGGGCAGCACCGAGCCATCTGTGGTCTCTAGGCCCACCAGCTGCCAGCGGTCGGGGTCCGCCATGTGCGAACGCGCTTGCGCCCGTTTGCCCAGATAGTCCTCTTTCTTCTTGGACAGCGCCCAGTTCAGCCCCAGATCCTGCGGGATCACGGTGCCGTCGGTCTCATCCCCGATCATGATGAAGCCCTTTTCGGCTCGCAGGATATGCAGGGTCTCGGTGCCATAGGGCATGACGCCGAACTCCTGGCCCGCCTCCATCAGCGCGTCCCAGAATGCCTGTCCTTCGGAGGCTGCGACCGCGATCTCATAGGACAATTCGCCCGAGAAGGAGATCCGATAGGCACGGGCGTCAAAGCCGCCGATCTTGCCATCGCGCCATTCCATGAACGGCAGCGCCTCGCGGCTGACATCCAAGCCGCCGCCTGCCTGCGTGTTCAGCTTTTCCAGCACCTTGCGGGCGTTGGGGCCAACCACGGCGATCTGGGCGTATTGTTCGGTGACATTGGCGACATAGACCTTCCAGTCCCACCATTCCGTCTGCAGCCATTCTTCCATCCAGCCATGGATGTGCTCGGCACCGCCGGTGGTGGTGTGGCACAGCCAGGTATCCTCGTCGATGCGGGCGACCACCCCGTCGTCCATCAGGAAACCGTTCTCGCTGCACATCAGGCCATAGCGGCATTTGCCAACCTTCAGCGTCGACATCATGTTGGTGTACATCATGTCGAGGAACTTGCCCGCGTCCGGCCCCTTGACCACCAGCTTGCCCAGCGTCGAGGCATCCAGAACACCAAGGTTTTCGCGGGTGTTCTTCACCTCGCGGTTCACCGCGGCATGGCGGTCTTCGCCGTCGCGCAGATAGGCGAAGGGGCGGCGCCATTGGCCGACCGGCTCCCAATCGGCGCCATTCTTGTCGTTCCAGTCGTAGATCGGCGTCTTGCGCACCGGCTGGAACACCTCGCCCCGTGCCTCACCGGCGATCGCGCCCAGCGAGATCGGGTGATATGGCGGGCGGAAAGTGGTGGTGCCCACCTGTGGGATCTCGGCGTTCAGGCTGTCTGCCAGAATGGCGAGTCCGTTGATATTGGACAACTTGCCCTGATCAGTCGCCATGCCCAGCGTGGTATAGCGCTTGGTATGCTCCACGCTTTCATAGCCTTCGCGGGCGGCCAGCTGCACGTCCGAGACCTTGACGTCGTTCTGATAGTCCAGCCAGGTCTTCATGCGCAGCGTGATGTCGGCCTTGGCGGGCATCAGCCAGACCGGCTCCATCCGCGCCTCATCCTCGGACTCGCCCTTGGCCGCCGCCACGGATTTCGCCGGGAAGCCCGCTGCCTCGGCCGCACGTGCGCCAGCCGCGGCTGCGTCTTCCAGTAGCGCGCCCAGACCGAACTCACCATTCGCAGACCCGGCAGCCACAACAAAGCCTTTGCCGTCGTGGCCCAGCGGTGGGCGTGCGGGGTCCGGGCGGAAGTTGGCGTTCACCTCGTCCCACGTCAACTTGCCGCCGCAATGGGACCACAGGTGCACCACCGGCGACCAGCCACCGGACATGGCAACCGCATCGGCCTGCACGGTCTCGCGCGCGCCGCCCTCGCCGTTCTGGGCGCAAATGGCGACTTCGCTCACGCATTTGCCGTCCTTGACCTGGGCAATGGCGCGGCCCAGTTCGACCCGGATGCCCTTTTCGCGGACCGCTTCCATCAGCGCGCCGCCGCCGGTTTCGCGAGTGTCGACCACGCGGACAACCTCGACGCCAGCCGCGTGCAGCACCAATGCGGTGCGATAGGCGTCATCATTGTTGGTGGCCACCACAACGCGCTGGCCCGGCTTGACGCCCCAGTTCACCACATAGTCGCGCATGGACCCCGCCAGCATCACACCGGGGACGTCATTACCAGCAAAGGACAGCGGGCGTTCAATCGCGCCGGTTGCGGTCACGATCTGGCTGGCACGGATCCGCCACAGGCGGTGGCGCGGGCCACCCTGCCCCGGCGCGTGGTCTGTCAGACGCTCATACCCCAGCGCATAGCCGTGGTCATAAACGCCCGACCCCATGCAGCGGTCGCGCAGGGTCACGTTGTTCATCGCACGCAGCTCTGCCAGGGTTTTCTCGATCCAGACCTCGGGCGCGTCGCCGTCGATGGTCCCACCGTCAACCGGCGCGCGGCCACCCCAGTAGCTGTTCTGCTCCAGCACGAGCACCTTGGCGCCCGAAGCCGCCGCCGCCTTGGCCGCCTGCAGGCCGGCAACACCACCGCCGATGACCAGCACATCTGCGAAGAAGTAGAAATGCTCGTAGGTGTCAGCGTCTTTCAACTCCGCATCCGGGGCGGCGCCCAGGCCTGCGGATTTTCGGATGATCGGCTCATAGACGTGTTTCCACAGCGGCCGCGGGTGGATGAACATCTTGTAGTAGAAGCCCGCTGTCAAAAAGCGTGACAGCTTGTTGTTGATCGACAGCACGTCGAATTCCAGGCTCGGCCAATGGTTCTGCGACTGCGCCTGCAAGCCGGAGAACAGCTCGGTGGTGGTGGCGCGCTGGTTCGGCTCATAGCGGTCACCGCTGCCCAGCTGCATCAGCGCATTGGGTTCTTCCGAACCCGACGCCACAACCCCGCGCGGGCGGTGGTACTTGAACGACCGGCCCATCATCACTTGGCCATTGGCCAGCAAAGCGGAGGCAAGCGTGTCGCCGGGATACCCCTTCATGGTCTTGCCATTGAAAGTAAAGTCGATCTGTTTGGAGCGGTCGATCAGCCGGCCATGCTTGGCAAGACGCGTGCTCATATTTGCTGATCCTTCAGAGGAATGTCAGGTGTTGCAGTCAGGCGGCAGAGGATTTGCGGCCGTCGGAAAATTCGCGCCAGCTCCAGCCGGGGCGTTTCGCGGTGATCTTGTCGCAGATCTCCTGTGGCGGTTCGGTGGTCTGGGCCGGATAGGTGCCAAAGACCTCCAGCGTCATGGTGCAGCGGGCGGCGTGGAACCACTTGCCGCAGCCATTGGCATGGCGCCAGCGTTCGAAATGCACGCCTTTGGGGTTTTCACGCATGAACAGGTAGTCATGGAAGTCATCGTCGCTGGAGCCGGGGCCATAGCGATTCAGATGCGCCTCGCCGCCTGCGGACAGTTCGGTTTCTTCGGCTTTGACACCGCAATAGGGGCATTCAAGGATCAGCATTGTGCGTGCTCCATGGTGAGGGAAACAACAGCGCCCAGACCAAGGCCACGAGGCGTGGAGCGGGCTTGGCGCGCGAGCGCGGCCCGGTCCGCAAACGCGGCTCCGGTTGAACGGATCATCGGATGTCGGGGCGAGCCCGCGGCCTGCCGCAAAACGGCAGACCCTTCGGTATCACGCACCAGACGGGCCAGCATGGTGCGACCGGGAAGAACCGGCATGCCGCCACTGCGGGCAGCGTGCCCGCGATGGTTACTGGCTTGCGCCTTCGACTTCACCTTCAATGGCGCTGCCGTCAGGCAATTCGATGCGCAGGTCCGGTTCATCCACCGGGTTTTCGCCGCCAAGGACGAACCAGCCGATGACGGCCAGCGCGACAACAACGCCGCCGAGGATGAAGGCCAGCGCGCCCATACCGCCGCCGGAACCAGAGCCGGAGTTGTTGTGGATTTCGTCAGACATAAGAGCCTCCTGTGCAGTTTGCAATTCGGGTCAACAACGCCCGGAGCTGCATGGTGGTTCCCCGTCTCTGCCTGTCGCGGCTGCGGCAGGCAGGGCTTTGCCAATCGGGTCTGCATCAGTGTGCCACCCCGGCCGCAACGCTCTCGTCGATGAACTTGCCTTCGCGGAAGCGCATCATCGAGAACTCCTCGGTTAGCGGCGAATAGCCCGTCGCCATCATCTCCGCCATCGCCCAGCCCGAGCCGGGGATCGCCTTGAATCCGCCAGTGCCCCAGCCGCAATTCACAAAGCAGTTCTGCACCGGCGTTTTCGAGATGATCGGCGAGCGGTCGCCGGTCACATCCACGATGCCCCCCCATTGGCGCAGCATCTTGAGACGGCTGACCATCGGAAAGGTCTCGACCAGCGCCCGCACGGTTTCCTCGATATGATGGAAGCTGCCGCGCTGGGTGTAGTTGTTGAATCCATCGGTGCCGCCGCCGATCACCATTTCACCCTTGTCGGATTGCGACATGTAGCCGTGCACGGTGTTGGCCATCACCACCACGTCCATGCAGGGCTTGATCGGCTCGGACACCATCGCCTGGAGCGCGACGGATTCCATCGGCAGACGGAAGCCTGCCTGTTCCGCCAGCACAGAGGCGTTGCCCGCCACAACCATGCCCAGCTTGTCACAATCAATCGGGCCTTTGCTTGTGTCGACCCCCACAGTGCGGCCGTTTTCGACCCGCACGCCGGTGACTTCGCATTTCTGGATGATGTCCATGCCCATGTCGGAGCACGCCCGCGCATAGCCCCAGGCCACCGCGTCGTGGCGCGCGGTGCCGCCGCGCTCCTGCCACAGGCCACCCAGTACCGGATAGCGCGGACCGTGCAGGTTGATGATCGGCACCAGCTCCTTTACGCGCTCGGGGGTGATCCATTCAGTCTGCACACCCTGCTGCTGGTTGGCATGGGCCGTGCGCTTGTAGCCACGGATCTCATGCTCGGTCTGCGCCAGCATGATGACGCCACGGGGGCTGAACATCACGTTGTAGTTCAGGTCCTGGCTCATCGTCTCATACAGGCTGCGCGCCTTTTCATATATCGCAGCCGAAGGATCCTGCAGATAATTCGAGCGGATGATGGTGGTGTTGCGGCCCGTGTTGCCGCCCCCCAGCCAGCCCTTTTCGATAATGGCGACATTGGTAATGCCGAAATTCTTGCCCAGGTAATAGGCCGTGGCAAGCCCATGCCCGCCGGCACCCACGATGACGACATCGTAGTGGCGCTTGGGCTCAGGCGAGCGCCAGGCGCGCTCCCACCCGGTGTGATAGCGCAGGGCTTCCCGCGCGACGGCAAAGACTGAATAGCGTTTCATGGGCGAATCCGATGGTTCGTGTCTGTCTGTCGGTATGCCCGAAACGCATGGGGGACCTGCGCCGTTTATCGTCCTCTTTCTGCGCTATTGCGACATTCTCGCGTATCCCTCTTCGAACCGCCGCGGCAGTTTGGCCCTTTTGTTCCACCGCCCCCGGTTATAGATGAGAACCAAACCACGGAGACGGCATGGTATTCTGGACAGTCACCGCTCTCATCGCATTTTCGGCGGCGTTTTTGCTGGCGATGATCCTCATTCGCGCCCGCGAGCTGGGCGAACCCGCTGCGGCCTATGACTTGCGGGTCTATCGCCAGCAGCTGCGCGAGGTCGACAAGGATCTGGCCCGTGGCGTGATTGTCGCGGCTGACGCCGAACGCATCCGCACCGAGATTTCGCGTCGCATTCTGACAGCTGACGCCCAGCTGCAACAGGCCCGCAGCGGCAGCACGCAGCCACGCGCCTTGTCACGGTTCACGGCCGTTCTGACTGCGCTGGTGATTGCAGGCGGCACGCTCGGCCTTTACTGGCAACTCGGCGCACCGGGCTATGGGGATCTTGGCCTTCAGGACCGCGTGCGCCTGGCCGGTGAACGCGCCGCAAACCGCCCCTCGCAGGCGGCGGCTGAGGCCGAAGTGCCGGCGTTGCCCAAACCGCAGGTTGACGACAGCTATCGCCAGCTCGTCGCGCAGCTGCGCCAAACCGTCGGCAACCGCCCCGACGACGCACAAGGCCAGGCCCTGCTGGCCCAGCATGAGGCGAATCTGGGCAATTTCAAAACCGCCTATGCCGCCAAGAGCCGCTACATTGATCTGGTCGCAGAACAGGCCACCGCCCGCGACTATACCGAGCTGGCGGAACTTAGGATCATGGCAGCAGGTGGCTATGTGTCCCCCGAAGCGGAGCGCGACCTGCAACAGGCTTTGACGCTGGACCCTGCCCACGGCCCGGCGCGCTATTACTGGGGCTTAATGCTGGGCCAGCTGGGTCGCCCGGATCTGGCCTATCGTGAATGGGCCGCAACCCTGCGGGCTGGCCCGCCCGGCGCCCCCTGGATCGAAGGCATTCAGGCCCAGATCGAGGACATGGCCTATCGCGCCGGGGTACAATATCAGCCCATCACCCCCGGCGGCGCGGCCACCCCGGCCCTGCCCGGCCCCAGCACCGACGACATGCAAGCCGCCGATGACCTCAGCCCGAAGGAGCGCCAGGAGATGATCCGCGGCATGGTCAGCCGCCTGTCCGACCGTCTGGCAAGCCAAGGCGGCAGCGCCGAGGAGTGGGCCCGGCTGATCGGCGCCCTGTCGGTGCTGGGCGAGACCACCCGCGCGCGCGCCATTTATGACGAGGCCCAGCAGGTCTTTGCCGACGACACCGCGGCGCTTGCGCTGCTGCAGGAAACCGCCCAACAGACGGGAGTGGCCGAATGATCCACGATGTTTTCGAAGACTTCGCCGCCGCCCTGCCGCCGATGTCGGCCCTGATGGGGCTGGATCTGGGCACCAAGACCATCGGCGTCGCGGTGTCCGACCGGATCGGCGCCGTGGCAACGCCTCTGGAGACGGTCAAGCGCAAGAAGTTCACACTGGACGCCGCCCGCCTGCTCCAGATCATCAAGCAGCGCGACATCAACGGCATCCTGCTGGGCCTGCCGCGCAACATGGACGGCAGTGAAGGCCCGCGCTGCCAGTCCACCCGAGCCTTTGCACGCAACCTCGCCCAGCTGAGTGATCTGCCCATTGGCTTCTGGGACGAACGGCTCAGCACTGTGGCGGCGGAGAAAGCCCTGCTGGAGGCGGATACGACACGCAAACGCCGCGCAGAGGTCATCGACCATGTGGCCGCCTCGTATATCTTGCAAGGCGCATTGGACCGGATGCGGCATTTGAAGAACGGGTGAGCGATGACTGACGAGGTTTGGAAACGGGACGAGATCCAGTCCCCCTGCATCAAGATCTGCGTCGTCCACCCCGAGGCGCGGATCTGCACCGGCTGCTACCGCTCCATCGACGAGATCCGCGACTGGTCGGGCATGAGCAACGCCGAACGTGCCGAGATCATGGACGCCCTATCCGACCGCGCTGCCACCCTGACCAAGCGCCGCGGCGGCCGCAGCGCAAGGTTAAAGCGCAGCTAACGCGGCGCACGGTTGGCTAAGGCTCTGTCAATCATGCGGAATAAAGGCTGACCCATTGTTTCGCGCGCGAAACATTCCGGCAGGATTGCTGACCTGTTTTGCGACGGGCCAGACAAGCGGCTGTCCGATTCAGTCCTCGGCCAGCCACCCCTTGGTCCACTCAGCCAACTCAGGGCGGAAATAGGCGATCATCCGGCCCTCTTGCGCCGCGCTTGCCCCCTCACCCCAGGGTGCGACGCCGTGCAGGCACAGGCGATGCATCAGATAGGACTCGCCAGGCTTGGCATGGACAGTGATGCGCGGGCAGGTCTCGAACACCTCAGCGCGGGCAGCCGTGTACGCATCGGTCACATCCACATCCGTCCACGCAGCCTGCGGCACACCCGCGAACGCGGCGGCAAAGGCGCGGCGCATAATATGGTGGCTGCCCTCCCAGATCACCAACGGCGCCGCATCCGGGCTGCTTTCGTTCAGCGGAATCCCCAGCACCCAGGCATGCGGCTCTTCCACCTTGCGGCGGCGATGTTCGCCATACATCTTGACCCCGTCCACATGCGCCGCGTCCCGTTTGACGCGATAGCGAAAGGCAGCACCGCCCTCTCCCGGACGCGGGCGCGGATAGCCGGGAAACACCGAGGACACCTGCGCCCGGTGCAGATCCGGCACAGGCCCGTGCCGCGCGGCGATGAACCTCAGCGGCGCCCCGGCCAGCGGCGGCCCGCCCGGCAAACGTCCCCTGGCATCATTGGGAAGCGCATCAACACCGATGAACCAGGTCCGTTCACATTGGAACCACGCCGCATTGGCGGGATCGTCCAGCGCTGCGGTGCCCTGTGGCAAAGCATGCTCCGCCCAGGCGGCAATCTGCGGATCATGGCCGAACCGTACCCACCCAGCGTCGCGATAGCTTTCCGACAGTTCTGTCCGCATCGGGCCCTCTCAGTAACCGAAGGCCTTGCGCAGCATGTTCAACGCGACCAGCACCAGGAACGCCCCGAACACGCGCTTCAGCGGTTTGGGGTTCATCGCATGGGCCAGCTTCACGCCCCAAGGCGCAGTAATCAGCGTCATCGCGATCACAATCAGAAAGGCGGGCAGATTCACCGCACCAAAGGTAAGCGGCGGGCGATTGGCCGGATCCACCTGTAACAGCAGGAAACCCGCCACGGACGGCACCGCGATGATCACGCCAAACCCCGCCGCCGTTGCCACTGCCCGATGCACAGCCACCCCGTGCAGCGTCATCAGGGGCACACCAAAGCTGCCGCCTCCGATCCCCATCAGCACCGACAGGAACCCAACCGCGGGCGACAGCATAACGCGCCGTACGCCTGTCGGCATCGTCTCCGCCAGACGCCAGTCCGCCCGCCCCAGCCCCAGGTAACAGCCGATGACCAGCGCCAGGCTGCCAAACACGCCCTGCAACACGGTGGAGCGCAGCGCCGAGGCCGCCAGTACGCCGATGATCGCCCCCAGCGCAATGCCGACCCACCAGCCGCGCAGGATCTGCCAATCCACCGCGCCTTTCTTGTTGTGGCTCATCACCGAGCGCAGCGAGGTCACGATGATCGTCGCCAGAGAGGTTGCTAGGCAGATCTGCATCAGCTGGTCACTGCCATAGCCAAGCGTCTGAAACGCATAAAAGAAAGCCGGCACCAGCACGATGCCGCCGCCCACCCCCAACAATCCGGCCAGTACGCCGGCAAAGCCGCCGATGACAACCAGAAGCGCGGCCATCTGCATCAAAAGCCCAGGCTCCGGCCAGAGGGCGACAGTCAGGTTGGGATCGGTCATGCGGGAGAAACCTCAGGCTTATGCGTCTTTTGCAAAGGGTTAGCGGCCCCGGCCCGCCCCGGCAAGCCATTACCACCCGTTTGCCGGCCGATCGCGGTGTCAGGCCGCAGCCTGGCCGACCACCTGTGCCAATGCCTGCGCCACCAGTTCTGGCCCGGCGCCGCTGCGACAGGCCCCTTCAGACAGGGTGCGGCGCCATTGTCGTGCCCCCGGTCTGCCGGCAAACAGGCCCAGCATATGACGGGTGATCTGGTTCAGCTTGGCACCTTCCGCCAGCCGCGCCTCGATATATGGCAACATCTGTTGCACCGCCTCGGCCGGGTCGGTCACGGCCCCCTCACCATAGATTTCCTGATCTGCTGCACACAGAACATCGGCTGGCTGGTGATAGGCCGCCCGGCCGATCATCACCCCGTCCAAACCACGGTCCAGATGCGCCCGCGCCTCGGCCAGCGAGGCAATGCCGCCATTGATCGAAATGTGCATATCTGCAAAGGCGGCCTTCATCCGGTGCACCAGGTCGTAATCCAGCGGCGGGATATCGCGGTTTTCCTTCGGGCTCAGCCCCTGAAGCCAGGCTTTGCGGGCATGAATCGTCACCCGCCGACAGCCGGCAGCGCGGATCTTGTCGAGGAAGACTGGCAACACTTCCTCCGGCGCCTGTTCATCCACGCCAATGCGACATTTGACGGTGACCTCGACGTCAACCGCCTCACGCATGGCGGCCACGCAATCGGCAACCAGATCCGGCGTCTGCATCAGCACTGCGCCAAAGGCCCCGGACTGCACACGGTCGCTGGGGCAGCCGCAGTTGAGATTAATCTCATCATAGCCAGCCTCTGCCCCCAATTGCGCCGCCTGTGCCAGCTCCGCCGCGTCGGACCCGCCCAGTTGCAGCGCCAGCGGGTGCTCCTCCCGGTTGAAATCCAGCAAATGCACGGCCCCGCCACGCACCAACGACGGCGCTGTGACCATCTCCGTATAGAGAAGTGTCTCGCGGCTCAGCAACCGGTGCAGATACCTGCAATGGCGGTCGGTCCAGTCCATCATCGGAGCAACGGAAAGGCGTGCAGAGCGCCAAATGGGGTCAATCCCCTGATTTTCAATGATCTTATCACTCATGCCACTTGCTCATTCACAGCCGGATTTTGCTTGTTTTTGCCCATTTTGTCGGACTAGAACAACAAAAGTTGTCCCGATTTCTAAGAAGTTGTTCCGCCATGGCCCACATCATCGAGCGCAAGCGCAAAGACGGTTCAACCGCCTATCTGGCACAGATCGCCATTAAAAGGAAAGGTCAGTGGGTTCACCGCGAAGCCCGAACGTTCGACAAAAAGCCCGCGGCCAACGCCTGGCTGAAGAAGCGGACGAAAGAAATCGACGCAGCTGGCGACGACCTGCGCAAAATCAAGACCAAGGGGAAGACCCTTCGAGACGCGTTGGACAAATACCTTGCCACCGCAGGCGACAAGATTGGCACCACAAAGGCTCAGGTGCTTCGCACCATCAGGGACGAGTATGATCTTTCGGATCAAGAAGCAGACGAGATACAAAGCAGCGACATCGTGCAATTTGCCCAGGAGATCGCCGCCCGGCCGGGGGTAGCCTCTGCCTCCACGGTGCTAAACTACCTCTCACACCTATCGGCCGTTTTCCGCATTGCACGTTCCGCCTGGGGAATTCCCCTAGACTATCCAGCGATGCAGGAGGCGATGCACGCCTGCAAACGCCTACAAATCACGGCCAAGTCAAGGTCAAGAGACCGGCGCCCAACCTTGGACGAACTCGAGGCTCTGCTGACCCACTTCATGGAAGCCACGGCAGCGAACCCACGCACCATGCCAATGCACAAGGTGACGTTGTTCGCCCTGTTCTCAAGCCGCCGTGAATCCGAAATCACGCGCGCAAGGTGGGATGGCCTGGACCGAGAGCATTCCCGGATTTTCGTGAAGGACATGAAGCACCCAGGACAAAAGGTCGGAAACGACGTGTGGTGTGATCTGCCGGAGCAAGCCCTAAAAATCGCGATGTCCATGCCACAGAAGGATGACCGGATTTTCCCCTACAACCCTGATACCATTTGCACCCGGTTCACCCGCGCCTGCAAACTCCTGCAGATCAAAGACCTTCGATTTCACGATCTACGGCACGAGGGCATTTCGCGGCTCTTCGAAATGGGCAATTCAATTCCGCAAGTTGCCTCGGTGTCCGGCCACCGCTCCTGGGCTTCACTGCAGCGATACACCCACCTCCGCCAAACAGGGGATAAGTACGAAGGCTGGGAATGGATCGACAGGGTGTTCCGGTCATGAAAGCCGAAGGCTATCCGCTACCGACGAAGGCGTCCTGATCGAATTTGGCGACGAGGCATCGATCCTTATCGAAGGCGTCCAAATCGCCGTCCTTTCTGGTCAAGATTTCATCTTTTGAGGTGCTGGCCTTGGGCCAGTTTCCCAGAAACACACAGGCCCCGCTTACCGGCGGGGCTTTCGTCTTGAAAGAGCCTCTACCTTGTCCCCACAGTCCAGCAGCGCGCGGCGATCCCGGGACCACAGAATCTCTACCTGCTGATCGCTGATCCAGCCGTCGGGGATACGCACCGGCACCGCGCACGGGTCCACAGCCTCAGCGTAGCGCATTGAGCCGCCGCACCCGGCCAGGGCCGAGACAGCGAGGCACAGCAACAGGATCCGCATGGGCCTTTTCCTCCAGTTGGCGTGAGAGTTCATCGCGCGCGCGCAAAGCCTCGATGCGGGCAGCCTCCAGTTTCCGGAACGCCTCGATCTGCGCCAGCTCGCGCGCTTGGTAGTTGGCCCGACAGTTCGCGGCACCTTGGCGGTAACCGAAGGCTCCAGCAGCTGCCAATGCCGCGAGGGCGACGAAAGCGGCCGGAGATCTCATGCCGCGGCGTCCAGCGCCCTCAGGCACATCGATCGCTCCGACAGGCGCCGGTTGGTCAGACCGCGGATCACGCGCCCCCCTGCCCGGTTCCAGCGCGGCAGCTCATTGCAGGCGCCGCGCAGATCTCCAGCGTTTGCCTTGCTCACCAGCGTCGACCGGCAGGCCGCTCCGGGCCCGACATTGTAGGTCCAGCTGACCAGCGCGATCTTCATGCCCACCGGCACGTCAGCGGAGAGGCAGCGGTCGAGGTGCGCCTCATAGGCGACGATCTCGCGGGCCAGTATCGCATCGCAATCGGCCAGGCTGTAGCTGTCTCCGGGCCGCACGCCCTTGGTCTCGCCGTAGCAGACCGTCCAGACACCCACGATGTCGCGGTAAGCTTCCGTACGAAGCCCCTCCCACTGCCCAACGAAAGTCACCGCCGACGCGAGGGCGACCGAACTACCCGCGATCAGGCCAATGGTCCGCTTACGCACCGCACCGCCCTCATCGCGCCGAAACACTCGCCAGAAGCCCGAAGCGGGCTGCACCAGCACCCGCGCCGGAATGGCGGCCAGGTTCACCACTGTCGCTGCCAGGGCGAACCAGAGCGGGTCCAGCCCCAGCATGTCAGGCGTGACCAGCGAGACGAAGACGGGCGCGACGGACACGATGGCCGCGAGCAACAGGAGGCGGATGGACCAGGCGCCTTTCAGCGTGGCCTTCCAGTTGTCGATGAATTTCATGGGAGATCTCCATGCTAAGAAACCCCGCGAGCGGGGCATTGTGGGTTGGAACGTTGGGGAGAGTTACGCCCTGGGCAGAAGCTCGAAGAACAGCGTGTCTGTGCGGTCCCAGCGCGTTTCGGAGCCGCCCGCAGCCGGGCAGCGATATTCCAGGACGATATGCACCCCGACCCGCCCTCGGCGCAGACCTTTCGGCATCTCTATAGGTGTCCGCAGGCGTTCCGGGGCCATGCCGACCTGTGTGATCGGTTTCAGGCGAGAACCGCCCTGGCGAACACCGCGGCTGTCCTCGAACACGCTTGCGCCTTCGACAAAGGTGCAATCGGCGCCCGCCTTGGTCCGCGCCATATACAGCACGATCCAAAGCGGCTCACCTTCTCGCACCGGCTCCTCGACATAGCTGTAGCCGCGCGGCTGGCGAATGATCCGGTTTTCGCCAGCGATCTCATCGATGCGATCGACCAGCTGGGCCAGCCGCTGGTCGATGCGGTCTAGGCTGTCAGGGCTGCGCCAGATCGCCAGTGCCTGATCGCTGATCGGGGTGAAGATTGCCGCAAGCAAAACCAGCACCGCGGCAAAGCCTGTGCGGGCAACCCATTTCAAGGACTCGTCCAGGAAGAACTTGCGGATCGATTCAGACACTTTCGCCCCCAGCCATGACCGCGTCGAACGCGGCACGCACATCGAACCCCGGCACATCCGCATCGGGAAGCGCCGCGATTTGGTCATGCACGCTGCGCTCGGCCGAGAAGCACGCCTGCACATGCTGCGCCACAGCGGCCGCCGCGCCCTCGATCTGCGCTTGTGACAGATCCTGCCAGCCGCCTGGGAACTTCCAGGCAATGGGGGCGGTTACCATGCCTGACTGCAAGCTGGTGACTGCGGAGGTCAGCTTGCGGGCCGTTACCTCATCGGATGGCATCGGGGTGCCCTCCGGCAGAGTGATGCCGCCGGTTTCCGTTTTCCAACGGTATTCAGCCAGCTCCGCTAGCTTCGCGGTGCGGGCCGCTGCCAGTTCCTCCGCCGTCATGTCACGCACGGTCCAGTCGGAGCCACCCCACTCAACCACTTGAAGCGGGCCGGGCACGGGTCTGGCGGGAGCTGCCACGTAGCCCGCATCTGCTATTTCCTCAGCGGTGAACGTGGCCGGGTCCGTGCGGACACGCCCATCCGACAAGCGGATACGGTGCGGGATACGTGCCGGGTAGCCACCCGCATCGCTGTATAGCTGCTGCATCACACAAGTCTCCCATTCGGCTCGAACGCGGCGGTGGCAACGCCCCATCTGTCGTCACGCGTCCAATTTGACCACGCCCCAGGGTTTTCATTGGCAGGACACCCACTCTTGATCGCGACGCGCATGGCGGGATCCCAGGTCACGAAGGCGTTTTCCTTCGCCTGAATCAAGGTGTATCCAGGCGGCGGCGTCACATCTAAGTCAGAGGCCAACGAAGGTGTTCCGTCGAAGGCGAACGACAAGACCGTTGCCCCCGCGGCGTTGGTAACTGCTGGCGGATCAATGGAACTCATGGCACCCTGGAAATCCACAGGAACGGCAAGAGAAAACGCGCAGGCAAATGCTTGATAGTCATCCACTGTGTTCGTGAATGTCGTCTCCGTACCGTCAGCCACCCGAGTAAACACGGCCAACCTGCCAGCGCCTCCGACATTTCCCAACTCAGAAAATCCTGAAATGCTTCCCGGACCAGTTCCGCTTTTCCAACACGTTACAGCCACCAATAGATCGCCCTTCACGAAGGGAATTCCTGTGAAGTCGATTGCCGGAGAAACGCTTGCATCGCCCTCGTAAATCCACGATCCGATCAGCTCAAGCGCGCCGCTCGACCCGCCGCCCACCTGCGCTAGGCTCGCCGCCGGGCCTGCCAGCCCGCCGAGGTTTCGAACTCCGCGCATCACACTGCCTCATCGAAATAGGTGACGGTAAGCTCTGCATCTGACGCGGCGGAGGCCAGCGCTTGCAGCTTGTCACCGGCGCTCAAAGCAAGAGGCCCCGCTAGCATCGACCGCGCGTCTTTGGCCGCAACCGTGACTTGATAGGCCAGCCGGTAAACCGTGTCGGTGTTGCTGCTGTCAGTCCACTGCACGGTGACGTCAACGTCATTGATGCCATCCACGTTGCAAGCCTGGACCTGCAAGACGTGCCGCACGGTGCTTGCGGGCACGGTGAACAGATCAGCGGCGCTGGTGGTCAGTGCCGCGCCAATTACATCAGGGGTCGCCATAGTTTATGCTCCAGTCCAAAGAGAGAAAAGGCGGGCGTTTGCTTTGATCGCCTCGGCGTCAGCACCCAGCGGCGCCCAATTCGCCGGGTCCGCGCTGGGATCAGTCGCGAGACCGCTGTGCGTGGTCCTTGCCCGGTAAGACTGGAAGTCGACCAGAGAATATGCGCCATCGCCTGCCGTGTAATTTGCTTCAGACACCCAAGCGGAAGCCCCCGCAGCCGCCGCAGCAGCAGAGGCACTAGCAGCCGCCGCAGACGCCGAATTGCCCGCGTTGGCCTCGCTGGTGGACACAGCCGAAACCTGCGCGGCAATCCAACTGATGGCCGCGCTGATTTCCTCGGCGAATGTGACCAGCCACGCAAGAAAAGCATCCATGCGCTCGGAGAATACCGTCGGGTTCTGCCGGTTCGGCGCGTCCGGCGGCGTCGTGATTGTCGGTGTGCTCATCAGGTAAGCCCCTCCACCTCAAGTGTTGCGTTGGAAATGTTCGGCCCCGACAACGTGATCCGCCAGTTGCGGAAATAGCCGTAGACCGTGGTGCCGTATTGATCGGTGTCTGCGCCCGCGAAATAGACCGCCGGGGTTGCTCGCACGGTTTCCAGCAGGATCGCCGCGCGGCGGGCGCGTTCGGTCGGCAGCACGAAATCGAAATCCACCAGCTTTGCGAAAGGGCGCTCCACGATAAAAGCGTTGCCGAACTGATCGCGATCCTTGATCGAGTAGTCCTCGATCGAGAAGCTGGTGCCATATTGTGTGATGCCAACGTCATATTCCTGGCCCAGCACGATCTGCCCGACCTTCGGGTCATTGCTGGTGTCGGTCAGGATCAGATCGAACTCCGCCGAGGTATAGGGCGGGATGCTGGCAAACACCGCCTCGCTGCGCACCCGTGTCGGTTCGAAACAGTAGGTGTAGCCATCCACGATCAGCGAGGTGTCAATCAGTGAAACCGTCTCGCTGTAAACCACGCCATCCGTTGCGTCCGTCACCGTCAGCGAAACGCTTTCGCCCGACAGCCCGAAGCAGGTCACCGAGTTTGCCGGAACTGTGAAGTTTCCGAACGTGTATTCGATGGTGTCGCCCGCCTCATTGACGGCCTGGTCGGTGATGTACCGGTCGAAGGGCTTCCAGCGGTTTGTCGCACCGATTGCCAGCCAGTGGCTCTGATCCGTGTCCGTGGTCGGATCCGTGCCGGTGTGGTCCTGCACCGCCTCATAGATGCGGTGCGTGGTTGTGCAGATTACCCGGTCGCCCGTGGTGTAGGCCGTCGCCATGCTGTGCTCGGGATAGTCGTCCTCCAACAGGTTCGCCGCGATGATGTTGGCATCAGTGATGGTAATGGGAATGGCGATCCGCATTATGCGCCCTCCACGATAGTGACCTTTTGCGGGATGATGTCCCGCTGCCGCGCAATTCGGGCCGTCTGATCTGTGTTCTTGGCGATCTGGGCTTGTGCCTGCCGGCTCTCCGACCGAAGTTCTGCCACTTCGCGGCGCAGGCTGCGCAGCTCATCCAGAAGCGGCCCCATGTCCATGCCCCGGCCAGATGGCCGACTGTGGTCCACAACAGTCTCGTTGGGGTGCAGCATTGCCATGAACCCGCCCTTACCGTCCAAACCGCCAGAGCGCGTGCCGGTGCCGGTGAACCCGCCGCCGTCGAAGCTGGGAACCCCGCCCAGATCCTCAATCCGTTTCCGCCACTTTTCGATCTGAGCCTGCGCTGTATTGAGCGACTTATTGTGTGCAAAGATCTGGTCTTCCAGCCCGCCGTCGTTCCAGAACTGATCAAGCCAGAACTGCTTGGCGCCGACCGTCAGATAGTTCGTTCCGTGGTTGAGAACGCCAGTAGCTTTGTACTGGATCTTCCCGTCATCACCGACCTGGAGCATAGCGTCCGCATTGCCATTGCGGAGCCCAGCCCCGGACCGCCCTTCGAGCGCCTCGATAGCCTGAACAATGCTCCCAACATTCGACCCGCTGGACGCGATAATGCTTGCCGCATCTGTTCCCTTTGCTTGCAGGTCAGCGATCTTGGCTTGGTTCTGCGCAGCCTTTTGCTCCGCCTTCAGCTGCCCTGTGAGGCTGTCGATCGAGGTTTTAAGGGCACCCATCGGGTCGGCAATGCCGTCCTGCAAAGCGCCTCCGAACCAGTCTTGCAGATCACTGGACGGGTCAAACTCGAACTCGCCGCCGACCTTGATCCAGCTTGTGGTCGCTTTGCCGATTTTCTTCAGGATGCCAGCCGCCGCGTTGCTGCCCTTGATCTGGCCTTTCAGCAGGGCGGTGCCCGTAAACACGCCATCGGTCAGCAGGTCGCTAAGCCCCTGCGGCGTCCCGGCCCTGATCTCGGCAATCAGGGATGCCGCGCCGTCCAGAACTTCCCCGGACATCAGTTTGGCGAGGTTCACCTTCGGCTCAAACAGCGAAAGATCGAGAACGGCGATCCCGTTCATGGCCTCTCCAGCAAGCAGGAAACGCAGGCCCGGTGTCAGATCCTCATCGCGGAAAATCAGGTCGACCAGCGTTTCCATCGAGCCGCCTGCCGCCTCGATCAGCTTTTTCAGCGCGGGCGGAATATCCGCATCCGGCACCAGGTCCAGGACAAGATCAAGGTTGTGCTTGAGGTAGTCATAAGACAGCACCTCCGCCGCCTCGATCACATCTTGCAGGCTGTCGAGCGTGCCGTTCAGCCCCTCCAGCGCATCCGCGGTGAGGTTGCCGGAAACCAGCAGCGCTTTCATCTGTTCCAGCGTCTGAACCTGCGCCTCGTAGAGATTGGCCAGATACTGATCTTTGCCGCCCTCGAACCCGGCGATCCCGGCTAAGAGCTGCGTGTCCCGCTCAACCTGGATGGCCGCACGGCGGTAATCGACAAGGCTGCTCGCACTGCCTTCGACTGCCGACAGATAGGCCTTGGCTGTGCCGATGAAGTCACCAGCAGCAGACTGATCGCCACCGCGCGCCGCGCTGAACACATCGGAATACCGCATTGCCGAGGCCTCCAGCACCTGCGCCGGGCTCAGGCCGCCCAAAGCAGTCGTGCGCAGGTCCGTCAGGAAGGCGCGCAGGGTTTCAGCGGTCCGGAGCCAAAGCCGCGAAGACGCCTCCATGGTCCGCGCCAGATCGCTGCGCTCCCGGATCTGTGCGTCAATCTGGCCGGTCGCCTCGGCAATCATAGACGCGACTTCCGGGCTGAAGCCGGAGAGCGGGTCCAAGACACTGCTCAGCGCACCGGACAAGCCGATCAGGTCGGCATAGAGCTGGCGGCCAGCCTCCGAGGTCAGGTCGATGGCCTCAACGATGGCGCGGAATTCCTCGCGGCTGTTCGGCATCGCGACGCCCAAAGCCTCGAACTGGTCGGCGAGGCGACGCAGGGTCGTTTCCTGACGCTCCGCCTCGCTGTAGAAGTTGGCCCAATAGGCTCCGATCTGCGCGCTCATGTTTTCCGCGCCGCCGAACGCATCGACAAGACTGGATGCCGCATCGCCGCCCGCCAGGGACGTTTCAAACAGGGTCTGGTTCAGCACGTCCATGGCGTCGTTGACCGCCAAGAGGCTACCGCCGAGGCGCTGTAAAGCCTCCAGGTGGGTTTCGTTGGACCGGATGTATTCTTCCTCGGTCAAGATCAGCTTCGCCATCTCGTTGGCGGTCTTGTCGATCTGATCCTGAAGCGCCTGCTGGATCTCCGCCTCGCTCTTGCCGTTGGTCCACAGCGAAAACACGACCTGTTCCATGTCCTTCAGACCGTCCGTGCTGAGGTCCAGCGCGCCGGAGAGGTCCAGAACAGACTGCGCCGCGGCCTTCATGGAGGTGTCCAGCGCCTCCGCCATTTCCTCGGGCAGTTCTTTATGGACCCATTTGTCGCTGCGGAACGCACCGCCCTTGTAGAAGTCGAACATGCGCCCGCCATCAAGCCCCTGGTCGGACAGGTGCGCGTCGATGCCGCTGCCTCGGTACTCGCGGGAGAAGCCCTTGACCAAGACGGCCACGCCTGCGGCGATGATACCGAGCGCGGGCAGCGCGGCGCCGAGTGCGCCGGCAGTGAAGCCGGAGGCGCCCGATACCAGACCGCCGAGGTTGGCAAAGCTCGCGCCAAGACCACCGCCAGAGAGGATGCCGCCTAAGCCCGAAGCGAAACCGGACAGTGCGGTTCCGCCGCTGAGCAGGTTTGCACCGCCGCCCAGCAGGTTCAGCAGACCGCCACCGGCAGCGCCTGCGACTTGCGCCGCACCGCCGCCGCCTTGGACCAGCTGATCCAGTCCAAGGAAGCCGGTGATCGAGGCGACCACGGGCAGCACGATCTTTGCATGGGCAAACTGGTAGGCGATGTCGCGCAGCATGCCCTCGATCGTGTCGCCGAGGCTGCCACCCTCGAATGCCGTGCGGGTGATTTCCTGCGACCACTGCGACTGCAGCTCCTTCACCCGCTGCATGCGTTCTTCAGCTTCGTCCAGCTGCACCAGCTGATCCGCCAAGAGGTTGATCTGCGCCTTGGAGACCTTGCCCCCTTCCTTGCCGAGACGCTGCTGTACAGTGATCAGGGCCTCGTATTTCTTCCGCTGGTCACCGGTCATTGAGAGAAGATTCTGCCGCTGCAGGATCTCGGCCTGCAGGCCTGCAACTGAGTTCTTGCTCGCCGCGTCCGCGCTCTTGGAAGCTGCCGCCCCTGCCCTGGAGACGCTGGTCAAGGCGGAGGCATTGCTCCTCAGCGCAGCCTCATATTCCTGCAGCTGCGCTTTCTGCTCATCCGTCAGCCCGTAATCGAACCCAAATGCGCGCTCTGAGGCCGAGCGCATGGTTTCCTCAAGACGGCGGACCCGCGTTGCGACCAGTTTGTCTGCAGCATTCATGCCCGCGGTAGAGACCTCGAAATCCAGCTCGGACATCGCGTCAGCAAACGGAACAGAAAGCGAGGCCATGGCCTGCTGTAGCGCCATCACATTGCCCGCCGCCCGCAGGAAGTTCTCAGCCACCTGGCTGGCCGAAGCCGCCAATCGGTCGGACTGGTCCCCGGCGTTGCCCACGTTGCCACCAAGTTCGCCAGTGGTCGTCTCGACCTTGGCAAACACGCGGTGGGCCTCGGTCGCCTTGACCGCGAGATCCAGCACCTCATCGGACAGCTTTGCGCCTTCGGTGACGCTGCTGGAGATCGCATTGGCCACCCGTTCGGAGGCGGCGGCAACCTCCTCGGGGGTCTTCGCCTGCGCCAGCTGATCAAGCGCGTCCCTGAGCCGGTACGCCTGGGCGGCGGACATGCCAAAATCTTCTTGAAGTGTCGCGGACGCCGCCGCCACAGCCTCCTCCAGCGCCTTCACCTCGGACGGCAGCGGCGCCATCCCTGCGGCAATCGCATCCTGCGCTTCAAGGAAGGCCCGGCGCGCACTGCTCAGATCTCCGATCGCGTTGCGCAGCGAGAGCAACTGCTCCCCAGCCACGTCAGCGGCATTCGCCAGGGCGTTCTCCACCTGCTGCCTTCGCACCGCGACCAGGGCACGGTGCAACTCCCAGACCGCCCGCGCATTCTGACCGTATTCCTCCCGCAGATCCGACAGCGCGGTCTGGGCGATATCGGCCGTGCGGTCAAAATCCCCCGCCGCCTCACCCAGCGCATCAAATGCCTCGGCCAGAGCTTCGGTCTTGTCTTCGGCCCCCAGCGCGGACATGGCCCATTGCCCGAGCGCCGCGGCCCCCGCGATGACGCCGATGGTCACCAGCGAGGTCGGGTTGATCACCGACAGGAAGGCGCCGCCCAAGGCCCGCACCGAAGCGGCGCCCCCGCCCATCTGGTTCAGCACCTGCGACACCTGCGTGCCCTGCTGCAACGCGAGCATGAACGGGCTTTGCCCCGCCGCCATCATCATGCCGATGTCGTTGAACTGGTACGCGAGGTTGGCCGTGTGATGGGTCGCGGTCTGCGCTTGCTTGCCATACATGGCCGCCGC
Organism: Leisingera sp. SA32; assembly: GCF_056033425.1. Lineage (NCBI taxonomy): Bacteria > Pseudomonadati > Pseudomonadota > Alphaproteobacteria > Rhodobacterales > Roseobacteraceae > Leisingera > Leisingera sp. SA32. Next base: position 79,420 of record NZ_JBVYHB010000002.1, read on the forward strand.
GCCACCGGTGCCGAGGTACTGCTTTTCCGCCATGGCAAGCAGGGAATTGGCCTCGCGCTGGCTGATCACCCCGGCGGCAAGGGCCGCGTTGGTCTGGTCGAGCACAGCCTCGTAGCGTTTCGAGGACGCATAGAGCGGATCTATGCTGGCCCGGGTGGTCTCATAGGCCGCGCGCATCCGCTGCGCTTCCTTTGCCGCCTTCTCCTGCGCCTCCGCCGCCTGCTGGGCGGCCGGCGCAAGGCCGAGGTACTTCTGCGCGGCCTGCTCCAGGAACCGGTTAGCCTCCGATTGCGTCACGATACCGGACCGCACGGCCCCCTCGATCTGTGCCACCGCGGCCTCGTACTGCTTTGAGGAGGCAAAGACGGGATCGATCGAGGCGCGCAGCCGGTCATAGGACTGCGCCTGCTGATCCAGCAGCTTGGCCCAGTATTTCGCAGAGGAGGAAGAGCCCTTGGTCGCACGATCGACGCCTGTCAGCGCGTTGATATGCGCCTGTGCCGCCGTGGTGGTCTGGTCAAAGCTGCTGCCCCAGGCGCGTGCGGCGGTCTCGGAGGATCGGACCGCTTCGCGCGTGGTCTTCTGAAAGACCCCCTCAAGGCTGGTCAATGCCGAGCGGGTTTTACGCACCCCCGTTTCAAACCCGGCCGCATCAAAAGAGGCAGATGCCCGGACAGCACCGATATCAATCGCCATGCCTAATCCTCATGCTGAATGACGCTCAAAAACGTGGCCACCCGCCCGCGATCGGGCGCGCGGCCTGCTTATGTGCCCGCCAGGGCGCTCAAACCTGCCTTCAAATTCTGGGAGACCCGGCGACGTTCCGCCGGGATGCCGGGATCCTCCTCCAGGCGGTCCTCGTAGGCTGGCGAGACCTTCATCGGTTCACAGCCGCGGGTCATGCCCTCGACATAGGCCACGCTCATCGCCCGAATCTGGCTCGCCTCCCACGGCTCAAGCTGGATGCCCGCGGCGCGGGAGAAGGCGTCGATCTCGGACCAGCTGTGCGGGGCAGCGCCGCCCATCGGCTCGAACGTGCACCAGCCAAGCCCCTCCGGCCCCATCATGTCCCGCAGGTACTCGACCCCGGTGATATCCGGCAAACCAAGGTCGAGGCCTTCGTCCAGCCACATCTGCATGCGGCTGGTCTTCCAGTCGTCAGGACGGGCCGCGAGAAAGCCTGCCTGGCGGGCATAGAGAGTCAGCCTGCGAAGCCGTTTCCCAGGTAGTTCGAGCGCTTGGAGGAGAACTCCGCCAGTTGCTCCGCAAAGGACTTCTCATCGCTTTGGGCGTTGAAGCGGTTCAGGTTCAGGAACCATTCCACATCCTTGGTGGTGGCAGGCTGATCGCCGCGGTGGATGTTCTTGAAGCCGCAGACCTGGCAGGAGAGCGCCTCGACCATCCGCTCGTGCAGATCATCGAAGGACAGATCCTCATCCTTGTCGGCCTCCGCCGCCTTTGCCTCGCCGTCGGCCTGCGCCCGGGCCTTCTGCAGGGCGCGCCGCGCCTCGCGCACCGATGGTGCCTCGGCGCCCTTCACGATCACGATGCAGGGCTTGCCATTGTCTGCAAACGGATCATCGGGGTTGTCAAACAGCGGCTTACCGGTGGCAGGGTGCCGGATATGCAGCTCGGCGCCTTTTTCGGCTGCAGAAACACTGTCGAAAGCATTGAAGTCCATGGGTAAATCCTTTTGAGGTTCCGTGGTTCAGATGGGCCGGGGGAGTGAACCACCTTCCGCCCGGCCCGAGGTCCGCCCCCGCCTTGGGAGGAGGAGGCAGGCGCGGATCAGGGGACTGCTTTTTCGAGGATCGGATCGGGCGTCAGCTCGATGTTGGTCGAGGCGGTGACCACGTCATCCACCCCGCCGATGTTGGGCTTGAACGACATCACCAGGCCGGTGAGGTAGTAGACCGTGCCATCCTGCAGGGTGACGGAAAAGTAAGCCGGATCATCGCTTTCCAGCGCGGTCTTCATGTCGATCTGGCCGAGGTCGCTGGGATCCAGCGCAAGGGAGGGGCTGAGCGCGCCGTTGTTGTAGCTGCCCTTGCCCTTCTTGGTGCCACGGGTGGCCAGCGGGTTGTGGGTGACAAGCGCCCATTCCTTGCCGAACTCACCGATGTTGGTGATCTCGCCAACGTTCTTGAACGTCAGGGCGTCGAACCCCGTGACGTCATGGGTGGCAGGCGGCGTCAGCGAAATGCCAAGCGTCACGCCGGAAGCAGTTTGGTGTCCCATATCGGGCTCCTTTCAGGATTGCAGTAAGCGCCCCAGGCGGGCGCAGGGGTGGAAACTCAGGACGCGGCGTCGAACACGGGTGTCAGGCTGTCGGCAAATTCGGCCATGACCTCACCGGCGGCTTCGGTGGCCTCTGCAACCGTGCCGCGGTAGGTGACGCCGTTCTCCAGCGTGAACTCCAGGCACTCGCCGGGCTTGGGTGCCTGCCCCTTGAACATCGCCACCGGATGCCCGGGCGTGTTGTCCTTCAACGGTAGCCGGGTGAGGGTCACGCCCTCGACCACGCGGGGCGCGGGGGCGCTTTTGGCCATAACTTCCTGATCCGCCGGGGCGGGTGTCTTCGTGCTCATCAGAACAGTCCTTTTGAGGTGGGTGGGTGAAGAGGTTAGTCGCGGCAGGTCAGCGCAAAGGTCAGGGAGACCCGCTGCGCAGCGTCTGCGTCCTTGCTGAACCCATCCCGCAGGGCCGTCAGGCGCGTGCTCAGAACCGGCCCGCCCCTGTATCCCTCCAGCGCAGAGCGCAATGCGCGGCTGATCGTAAAAGCATCGTCAAATTCAACGGCCCAGCAGTCGATCTGGACAGCCGCCCGCATCAGCCCGAGGCTGCTCAGCGTGTGCTCGCGCCGCCCGCCGACCCGAATGATCGTCACCCGCGGCATCGTCTCGCCATCACTGAAGTAGCCCCATTGGACCGGGCAGCTCAGCGCGCCGCGCAGAAGTGACAACAGATGTTTTTCCATCACCTGCTCCGCTTCGCCCGGCGCGCCATGGTCGCCTCCAGCTCGCCGCGCAACGTCGACGCCAGCCCTTCGATGATATCTCCCCGGTTCGCTTCCCATGCCGGAGTCAGTGACGGCGTCGGCGGTGTTGCACCCACGAACTTGCCGATCTTGTGGTACCTCGGCGCGGTGCCCCATTCGAGCAGATGCGCATGGGGCGCCGACCGGGTCGAGCCGACAAACATCCGGACAGCATTCGGCCCGATCTCCGGCGCACGCTGACCGCGCTGCAGCGTGGCCGAGACCGCAAAAGCGCGCTCATCCGACCCCGGCCAAAGCTGGTTTGCCATCGCGGCAACCGGCTTCAGCTCCTTTGCCAGCGCCCGGCGCACAACCGCCTTAGACGTGGCCTTGGGCAGCTCCGCCAGGATGGTGTCGATCTCCCGAAGGCCTTCGATCTTGAAACTCGCCGTCATTCAATCACTCCCGATCGATCTGAAGTTGCGGCCTAGGACAGGCTGCTTTCCACAACGAGGTAGATCCATCGCCGGTCCGACAGCGCATCCACCTCGCGCACGTCGTAACGCGTGCCCGGCAGCGGATCCGCCTCACCTGCCCCGTCCGGCGATCCATGGCGCAGCGTGCGCATGCGATAGCCTGTATCGATGTCCAGGGCTGTCCCCATCTTGCGGATGCGCAGCTTGAACACCGCCCGCCCCTGCAAGCGCGCGGCCTCGACCGCCTCACTGCCGCGCATGTAGATGACCTCGGCCCGGCAGGTGCGGATCTCGGTCCAGACCCGTGTCTTGCCGTTCAGCCCCGTGCTTGCGACCTGGTCGGGTCGATCGAACGCAACCCTCTGGCGCATGGCCACGAACCCGCGCCCCCTGCGCGCCGAACTGCGCGGCATTGCCCCCGCCATCAAAGCACAACCCGCCAGCGGGCCAGCAGCGTGTTCACCGCCGCGGGAAGGTCATTCCCCGACCCGCCCATCTGCGGCGCATCGCGGTGCTCGTACCAATGGGCGACCAGCATCTGCACCGCCACCTTCAGCGCCATCGGCACCTCGGCGGCACCGCCAAAACCCGCCGTGATCGAGATCCGCACCGGATAACGAACCGGCTGCAGCGCGGGCAGCGGGTATCCGCGCGCCCAGGTCAACTGGGTGCGGCGGGACGGGTATCGATCCAGATCCCAGGCACTTGCAGGCAATTCCTGTTCCACCCCGTTTGGGTCGAGGTAGCGAACAACAACGGATTGCACCGGCTCCAGCGGCAGGCTGATCCGCCCCGGCCAGGCCTCCAGCTCCAGCAGCCATTCCTGTGTCACGATGGCCCGCCCGAGGATCCCGGACGGGCCGTTGAGGTAGTCAACCGCGGCCGCGATAAACCCTTCGATCAGCTGATCGTCTTCCACGTCGTCAGCCTCGACAAGGCAGTGGCGTTTCGCCTCCTCCAGGGTGACAGGCAATTCAGCCGGTGGGGTGCTCATCGTCAGCCGCATGGCTTACCCTTTCTTCGCCGCAGGCTTGGACTTGGTGGCAGGTGTCACTGCCTTGGCGACAGGTGCCTCGGTTTGCACCTGCACCCGGGTTTGCAGTTCCACCTCGCCAGCGCCGAGATCATCCAAAGGGTTCACCAGCACGTCGCTTGTCGCGGCCTGCGTGGCGCCCTTGCTGTTCGGATCGACCGCGACACCGCGGGCAATCAGATCCTCTGCGGTCCGGGCGTCAAACCCGGCGACCTCGCCGGGCTGATACATCAGATGCGACCGCAGGAACTTCACCGACCTCATGCCGGCAGGCGGTCCGCACCGCCGAATACCACCACCGAGGACAAGGCCGCCGTGTCGGTGGCCCCTGCGCTCAGATCGGGGGTGAACTTGGCCCGCAGGTAGCGGCCCGCGCCCATGATCGGCGCCATCACCTCGTAGGTGCCGGTGACCGTGCCGCCCCCGGCAGGTCCGGTGGCCACCACGGCGCTGGCAACGACATGCAGATCCGCAGCATCGCTCAGATCGCTTTCATTGCCGCTTTCCAGCGTGCAGGCGATCGACAGGGTTTCGCCATCGCCAAGCGTGGCCGAGAACGGCACGGCAAAGACGCAACTCTGCGGCAGGCCGATCTCGGCGCGGTCCAGGATGGCGCCGATGACTTCGGTGTTGTCACCTGCACCGCCAGCCGTGGCTGCCACGTTGGCCGAGGCGCGCATCACGGTGATCAGCGCGCCGATGTTACGAAGTTGAGTGGTCATGACAGTTCTCCTCAGTCCGACCGAAAGAAAAAAGCGGGCCATCGGCCCGCCGGTTCAGGATCAGGTGCCGGGTGCCCAGGTCACGCCGGTCAGGATGGAGACCGCGGGCAGATGCCGCAGGCCGATGTCGTGCTGCATGATCATGCGCATCAGCGTTTCATCGCGCGAGAACGCCGACTGCATCTGGCCCTCGGCATCCTTGTAGGGCGCCTCGGTCGACATCGCGATCTCGATACCCATGTGCTCGCCGACAAGGATATGGCCGGGGTGCGCCAGCATGATTTCGGATTCATCACTGCCCGCGCCGAGGTTGTCGGGGATCTCGGTAGTGATATGCACCGGCTTCATGCGCAGCTGGCCGCTGGCCATCTCCGGATAGACCTTGTTGCCATTACCGTCGCGCAGGTTGGTCAGGAACATCGCGGTGCGCGGCGACATGATCCAATGCGCGCCGGTCACCACCACGTTTGCATTGGCCAGCGCCAGCTCCATGCGGCCAAGGTCGTTGTCGACCTTCTGCAGGTCCGGCGCGGCGGTCATCGACAGCACATGCGTCTGCTCCACCTGCGTGCCTTTGTGCTGGAAGCGCAGCCCCTTCGGCGCGTAATCCGTCCCCGACCCGCGCAGGAAGTGGCGGTCCTGGATCTGCGCCGCATCCGCCACCGCATCATCGCGCACCATCCGGTCGACGGCGGTCGAGGCGGTGCGCAGCAGATCATTGGAAATCGGGATGATGCCGCTCAGCTTCTTGGCCGAGAGCTTCACCTGCCCGTAGCTGTAGCCGGTGGCCTTGGCATCCTGCTGTTCACCGCCATAGCCGAAGGTCGCGCCGGTTGCGCGGCGGTTGGTGGTCATGTTCCCGTTCGGCATCGGCACGATGCGCGGCCCCATCGAGGTCACAACGCTGACCGGGCGCAACAGCTCGATCACCTCGCCCCCCACATCCTCCGGCACTAGGAAGCCGCCCGCGGTGGCCCCGCCCATGTTCTGGTTGGCGAAGAGGCCGCTGTCGCCATTGGCCTCAGCGATCTGCTGCGCGACGTAGTGGTTGCCCCCGGCCGCCGCGATGGTGCGCACCATGCGCGCGAAGGTGAGGCCCGGCTCTTTCGGCTTTGCGGGCGCGGTGTCGGCTGTGACGCCTGCAGGCGGCGTGGCGCCGGGCAGCGGTGCCGCCGGGCGGGCCGCAGCGGCGCGGCGGCGCTCGATGTCTTCCAGCGCACTCATCTGTGCGGCCAGCTTGTCATCTTCGGCCTTCAGACCATCGAGCGAGGCCACCTGCTCATCGGTCCAGTCCTCATCGCTGCCGATGGACGCGGCAAGCGCCTCCATCTGGTCGATAATACCCGCACGGCGGGCTTGCAGTTCCAGGAGTTTATCCATGGTCATTTCCTCATTGCGGCCAGCCGCCGCGCTTGAATATCGGCGGCCACACGCGCACTGCGGCCCGCCCCTTGAGCCCGGGTGCGCCCGGAACCTTCCCTCAGCAGCCCCTCAAGGGTGCCGATCCGATCTGCCATGCCCGCGTCGACGGCACGGGTTGCCGCGAGCATGCCGCCACGGCCAAAATCCGCGCGCACCCGCTCGGCGGAGACGCCACGCCCCGCCGCCACATCCGCGATGAACACCGCCTCGATGGCGTCGATGTCGCGCTGGATGGCCGCCCGCCCCTCCTCGGTCGAAGGGTCAGGCCGCTTGTCGGGGGCATTGCTGCTGACGATCTCGTAGCTGCGCCGGCCATTGGCATCCGCCGCCTCCTGCCGCGACATCGAGGCGACCACGCCGATCGAGCCAACCGCGGCAGAGCGATCCATGATGATTTCCCGCGACTGGCTGGCCAGCCAGTAGGCCGCCGACGCGCAATTGCCGGTGACGAAGGTGACGGTGGGTTTCCTGAGCGCCCGCAGACCTTCCGCCGCCTCGCCCAGGCCCGACACCACCCCGCCCGGGCTGTCGGCGAGGATCACGATGCGGGCGACCTCATCCGAGGCCTCCGCCACCCGAATGTCGCGCATAAACGCATCGAGCGAGGTGCCATCGCTGGAGGCGCTCACCATGGACGCCCGCGGAAAGATCGGCCCCAGCAGCGGCACCACCGCCGCGCCGTCGCGCACCGTGCTCATACGGGTGCCTTCCAGCCGCGTGCCGACCGCCGCCACCGCCGACATGTTCGCCGCGAACCGCTCGATATGACCGTCCGCGGCGATGCGTTTCAGCACATCCTCGTCCAGCGCCCGCAGCGCGATCGCCTCGATCGCATCGAGATAGTCGGGCATGATCGCCCAGGGCTGCGACCGGATGGCCGCAACCAGTGCCGTCAGTTGCTGCTTCATTCTGGATCTCCACTCTCCGCATCCGCGCCGCCCGGCGCAGGCTTTTGACCGGCGATCTCCATGTTCGACGGTCTCCAATATTCGCGTCCGGCATCGCCGGGGATGTCAGGCAGGTTTTCGTAGCGGCGCAGCTCGTTGCCGTTGGCCATGCCCATCTGCCGCTGGTACCAGTAGGCCTCCATCCGGCTCTTGAGATCGCCCTTCACCAGCGCATCGGTCAGGTGCTCGAAATAGAACCCCTCCCGCGCAAAGGCCTTGGTCGCCGCCTGCGCCACCCGGGTGTAGTGGGGACCGAGATGAAAGATCACGAACTCCAGCGACTGCTGTTCAATGTTGCTGAAGGTGGCCCGCGAGAGGTCAAAGATCAGATGCGGCGGCACCCCCCAGATCCGGGCCAGATCCACCACCTGGAACTGCCGGGTTTCGAGGTACTGGCTGGATTTCAGGTCATGGCTGAGGAAGGTCGCCTTCAGGTTCTGGTCGAGGACAGCAACCATTTCGCTGTCAGGGCCGGAATACATGCGCGTCCAGTCATCCCGGATGCGGCCCTTGTCCTCCGGCGCCACCTTCTGCTCGGTGGTCAGCACCGTCGACGGCCGCACGCCCTTGTTCCAGAACCGCGCCGCATGGTCCGAGGTGGCGATCGCACCACCCAGGGCATCGCGGGCATATTGCACCGGGTTCAGCCCCTGGATCCCGTCGCGCGAGAACCCGGGCACGTAGAAGATGTCCCGCGCCGCAAAGCGTTCATGGCTGCCATCCGGCAGCGTCGCGTCGAAGAACAGAAAGGTGCCCTCGGCCCGGTCGAAATACTCCACCGGGAGGCAGTGCCCGGGCTTCAACCGGGTGATCGCCACCGGATCGCCGCGCCGGTCGCGGCTGATGTAGCCATGAAAGCCCCCCGCCAGCAGGATGTCCGCCAGCAACAGCTCGAAGAAGGAAAAGGCCGTCTGGTGCGTGTTCGGCCCGCGCAGGAACAGCTTGGCCGCGGCGTTGTCATCGGCCGGCATGCGGCCCTGCTCGGTCTTCTGGTAGAAGTGCAGCGGTGTCATGGCAAAGACGCCCGTCAGGATCCGCAGCGCCTGAAGGGTCGCAGGAATGGAAAGCGCGGTCTGCTCATTGACCCGCACCCCGGCCTTGGAAGGCCCGCCGACAACCTGGAACCCGTGCCACTGCCGCTCACTGGCGATGTTGTCAGAGGCCGCGCGCACAGGTGGCTCAGCGCGCACGGAAGCATCGGCCTGCGGCTGAGCCGCAGGCCGGAAGAAATCCAGCAATCCCATGGGTGTCACATCCCTGTGTACTCAAAAGCCTGCGCCCCGGCGGCAACCGGGTTGCGGCTCATCAACGTGAAGGCATTCATGCCTGCGATCAGCGGGTCGATCTTGGCACGCCCCGCGGCTTCCTTTGTCATCCGCACCGCCGATCCGCGCTGCTCGACCTTGGCGTTGCCCAGCACCCACTCCATCATCGGCTGGTTGCTGTGGAGAAGGGTTCCGTCCTTCAGTTTGCGCTCCATCCCCCAGATCGCCGGGGACAGGCGCCAGTCCTGGCCGACATAGCGCAGCTGGTCCTCATCGATCCCGATCGCCATCATCTCCTCAAGGATCGAGTAGACCTGCACCGTGTCCAGCCCCACCGCCGCCTCCGCAGGCAGGAGCCCCGCGTTCAACAACTCCCCCGCGATCTGCGTGGCCCCCTCGATGTCACCGGTAGGCTGATCCTCCTTCAGCAGTGTCAGATCCCCTGCCCTTGCGAAGTCCTGCAGCCGCGGCGCGATTTCCTTGCGCGCCCGCAGCACCTCAGGATGCGCCCAGGCATGGAACCACATCAGCCAGTTCTTGGTGTCGCGTTCGCGCCCGACCACCGACAGGCCAAAGAGATCGTCCAGGCCCCCGCCATCGAGGCCCAGCACCGCGACCTCGCAGCGGCTGATCAGCTCCTCAAGGCCGAAGGTTTCCGGCCCGGCCTTCTTCCAGTAAAGCGCCCCGCTCCAGCCGCCGCCGAGGCCAACGCCGATCTCGACGTTGAAGTGCTGCGAGGCGAGCAGCTGCAGCGCCTTTGGCCCTTTCTCCCGCGCCTTCACCAGCTGATCCTCCAGGAACGCCGGATCAACCGACCGCCCGAGGTGCGGGTTTACCAGCGCCCAGGTCTCGGGCTTTTGCCAGTGCTTCGCCATCTTGCGCGGCAGCTCGTAAAGCACCGCCAGCATCGGCGATTGCAGACGCCCGTCGCGCACCGCCCGCGCCGTTTCCAGCTCGGCCTTGAACACCCCCGCTGGCTGTTCCTTCGACTGCGTCGTGATCTGCATCACGAAGCCCTCCGGCCGCGAGGCCAGCGCGCCGCGCAGCTCAAGGAAAACCCCGTCCGCCTTGCTCTTCTTGGCGAACTCATGGGTTTCGTCGATCATCGTGTAGGTGGCCTTGCCGCCGGTGATGACGTCGCCATCCGCCGCCTTGACCGAGATCTCCGCCTTGCTGACCTTGTGAGTGATCGTTCGGGCGTGGTCCTGGATGTGGAACCGCTTGTCGAGCTCGGGATCCGCCCGGATGATGCCCTTGATCTGCTTGAAGGAGATCTTCGCGATCGTCATCGTCGGCGCGATCAGCAGGAGCTCCGCCTCGGGCCGTTCGTTCATGATGCAGGCGGTCAGGATGATCGCCGCCGCGATCGCGGATTTGCCGTTCTTCTTCGGGATCAGCAGGAAGAACTCCCGCAGCATCCGCCGCTTCTTGACCGGGTCGTAGCTGCCAAAGACCGCCCGGACGAAGTCGAACACCCATGGCGCGCTGACCTCGCCATAAGTCGGCTGGTCCATCAGATCGGGCACGCGCAGGCGCTTGAAGATCCGCAGGGCTTTTTCCGCCGGTTCATCGAACAGCGGCAGATCCGGGATCAGCGACTGGCGGTTGACGATCCGTTCCTCCCAGTCTGGCACCGCCGTCGACCAGGCTGCCAGCTCGGCCGGATCGATGAATGCGTCCTTCATGGATCAGACCTCAGTTCGGCCGGAACCCGGGCAGATCAAGATCCGAGCCCCACTCGGTGCCTTCGGCACTTTCATGCGCGGCCTGAAGCGCGGCTTCCTTCTTGCCCAGCCGCTCGCTTGCCGCCGGTTTCCTTGCCTTCTGCGCCGCGTCGAGTTTCTGGCCCGCGCCCATCAGGTCGTTCTTCTCCAGCATCTGTTGCAGCAGGCGTTCCGCGCCGATGTTGCCATTCTCCGCCGCCTCCCAGGCGCGCTCGAACCGGCGCGCATCGAGCCGATCGCGCATCCGGTTCCGCTCCGACAGCTCGGATCTAAAATACCGTTTCAGCGTCGGCTCGGAGATCGCCTGGCCCGTTCGCGGATCCACAATACAGGCCGCGATCCGCATGTTCGACCAGCCCAAAGCCAGTAACATACTGACTTTACGTGCATTTTCTTCGGTGCGCTGGAACCTCGGCCGCCCCCGCTTGCCTTTGGTCGTGAAGACAGGGTTGCCGAACAGGTCCAAGCCGTCCGGAAATTCTTGATCAGCCAAAAAAATTCTCCGCGTGAGCTAGAGCACCGGTTTGCGGCGACGGGCCGTCACAGGGATCCGAGCCCCCCTACCCGCCGCGCCGCGGTGTCTCGGTGTTCGGCGCGCTGCTTCGCGCCATCGTGGCACGGCTTGCACAGGCACTGCAGGTTGCCGAGGTTCCAGAACTTCGCCGGATCGCCGAGGTGCCTGACCGTGTGGTCGGCCACCAGCTTCGAGGCCTCCGGCTCAATGCGACCGCACAGCTGGCAGGTGAACAGATCCCGCTCCAGGCACTGCCAGCGCAAGCGTTTCCAGCGCGCGGTGTAGTACCACTTGCGCCACGCCTGCTGCTGTCGCCGCCGTGTATCATGGTCGGTTTTGAGAATGGCGACGCGTGGCGCCAGCCCCTGCAGCCTGGGCTTCAGTTGCTTGACCTTCACAGTCCCCTCCAAACGCAAATGCGCCCGGGGCGAGATCTCCGCTCCGGGCGCACATGTGGTGGCTGCACTATGTCAACAGATTGAGATTTCGGTCAAGCCCCTTTCCAGGGCGCACGCGGTGGCAGAGCGTCTGACACGGTGAAGGACGTGAGATGGCAGGCTTTTTGAAAAATGAAGCGCAGATGGTGAATGGCCCTGTACCAGTCCAGGTAGCGCCGCCGCGCGGCCGCCGCGTCGCGCGCCGTGTTGCTGTAGGAGACCCGGCACCATGACCCGTCCGCCTTCTTGCCCAGCTGATCAACTGGCCAGCGCAGCCCCGGCACCCGGCAGACCTCCGTCACTGCAAAAGCCCCATGCTTGCACCGACGCCACGCCACTGGTTCGCACGTGGCCCGCGCGCCCGCCATCCAGTCCGGCACCTCGCCAACCCGCGCCAGCTCGGCGATCTGCACCGCCATGCGCCGCCCGCCATAGGCTTCCGGCAGGCTGGCGAGCGAGGCCGCGACCATGTCCGCATCGTGGTGGCGTGGCGAGGAACCACCGCCTTGCACCCGGCAGCCCAGCTTGGCCTGCTCGATCAGGATGTACTCCATCCCGACGCCCGGCCGCGCGCCGGTTTTCCCGCTCTATTTCATCGAAGTCGAGACCGATCTTCTCGCGCTGAAACGCCCACTCGATCAGCTGCAGTGCGCTGACCTCCAGCTTGCCGGACCTTGGGGCGCGCACTGTCGCCATGTCGCGGTGGCGCGGTGCGAGCGCGAAGCCGTTGTGAAATGCCGCCATATTCATGCCTGGGCCACCGCGCGCTGCGCTCGTGCCTCATCCGCGATATCACGGCACTTCTGCAGCGCCACCCGGCGCCGATCTCGAAACGCCACCTCCTCGGCGGTGACCGCACGCCCCCGCGCCATCCGGGCTTCGATATCCTCCAGCCGCCGCACCGGATCATCGGCGGCAGCCTTGATCTGGCTCACCGTGTAATTCCCCGGCCACGAGCGGTTGCCCTTCAGCCAGGTCAGCAACTCCGGCGCCCACCCCTTGGCAATCGCCTCCTGCCCCAGCGACCGGCCAAACACCTCCAGCATCAGCGGCGATGGGCCGGTTTCCGGCGGCTCGATCCGCCGCGCTTCCTTCAGGATATGCAGCGCGATCGGGAAGCGGTCGCGGTCCTTGCCGCCCGGATGCCCCTCGCACCACTCGCACAGCAGCTGCAGGTTGGCAGGCTTCATGTAGGCCAGCATCTGCCGCAGCTCTTTCTTCATCGTCTCGAACTGCTCTTTGCGCATGGTGCCCGGCTTCGTCAGCCCCAGCGCCTCAAGCGGCGCGATCAGCAATTCCTGTACCCGCTTTTCCCCTGCGGCCTGCTCTTTCCCGTTCATCTCCGCAATCCCTCTTTCTCAGCAACGACACGTTTTCCTCAAACCCTCACCCCGCGGCGGCCCCAGTAAGGTGTTCTGTATTCTTCTGTTTTTTATTGTCCTGTCCTGTAGGGCAATTTCACCGAAAGACCTGAAATCGTACTGAAATCAGGTGAAATCATTTCAGATGGATTTCACTTCCGCGCAGCACTGATCGGCGTCACATCCCCGGTGTAGCCAAGCACCTCGACCATCGCCGCCCGCACGTTGTCCGGCGTGATGTACAACTCGGAGTGCTCGAAGTGCTCCGCCAGCGCCGTGACCGCGCGATCATCCTTGATGATGTGATCGGGCACGCCCATCTCCGCCATCTTCTTGCGGATCTTGTGCTTCTTGAGCGCCAGTCGCCCCGCTTCACGCGCGGCATCCCGCCCCCGCTTGCGCTTGTACATGTCCTGGACGATCTCCTCGATCAGTCCAGGATGACCGAGGCGCACCTCCGCCTCGCCCGAGCGCGGATCCTCAACAAGCACAGTCACCCAGCCATGCAGCACGGTCTCGCGAACTTCCTGCCATTCACTGACAGATCGGAACCGGGCCATGTCGGCCAGTTCCAGGTCATCCGTCGGCAGCGTGCCCGCCGGATCCTGCCGCATCGCCTCCGACCACAGGATCAACGCCGTGCCGATATCCGCCCGCCTGCCCGTCATGACGCATCTGCTCAGGAACCGAGACGACAGGAACTTGTGCCCATAGAATGGAAACCAGTCGTGCGAGGACAGGGTTTCCCCGCGCTGCAATGGCCAGGTATCAGGCGTCCGCCCGTCCAGACCGTCAACCACGTCTTTCACAGCCCTACCTCCAGATCGTTTTGTCGATCCCCGTCCAGAACGAAGACCGGCTTGTTCATTTCCAACGCCAGGAACGCCGCCTGCCAAACTCCTGCAGACTGCTGCCAGCCCGGTAGCATCGGCACGATGACCAGGTCGGCATGGCGCACCGCGCCTGTGGGATCCTCGACCGCCAGACCGGCTTCCGACGCCATGAAGGCCGGAGACAGCGGCAGCACGCCGACCCGCGCCAGCATCCCCATCCAGGCAACGGCGAGATCTGCGGCCAGCACCGGCCCTCCATCGAACCCTGCATAGGGCGTGGCGAGGCAGGCGAGCTTGCCTGCCGCTCTCGAAGCCACAACCGCCAGCAAAGCACCCTCATGCAGCAAGGCAGCGCCCTCGGCGCGTTCGCGCAGGCGCTGCCAGTTGTGCGGGCCGGAGAAATCAAGCATGAACCGCCCCCGCGAAAAAAGGGGCGCACAGCAGGGAGGCCACCGCGCGCCCAAGGTCCACAGGGAGGTGTTTGGGGGCCATTCGCAGGCGCGCCTGCCCCCGGTCAGCGCCAAGGCAAGGGGACATGGTGGCCCCGCCTGCGATGTTCTTCATGATCACCCTAGTAGCGCTCATGCCGCCTGCTCCAGCGTTTTTTCGAAAAACGCAGGCGCGCCGGGATCCGTCAGCATGACAAGCAGCGCGATGTGGCTGGCGGGCGCGGTCACAGCCCCCCACCAGTTCAGCGCGGTCTGGAAACTCACGTCACAGAACAGCGCGACCTCGCGCGGGCTGCGGAACCGGGCGCGGAAATAGGACGACCATAACTCGGGCGCCTGGGCTTTCAGCGCGTATGGGTCAAACTGATTTGACCAAGACTTTGCGCCCGCGCCCGCTGCATGCTGCTGGCATGAGACATCATTGTTTACGATCAGGGTCAGGCTGGGGCGGGTCATGCAGCTTCTCCACTACCGACTTGGACGACTTTCACCCAGCTGTGGACTGGCACGTACCCTTGTGTTGCATTGTCAATGCGAACTGCCAATTCCAAACCGGGCTTCGTGGTTCCGTTCACAAGCCGGGATATGACGCCCTGCGTGACCCCGACCGACGCTGCGAACTCGCCCTGCCGGATATTGTTCTTTTTCAGAAATCGAGAAAGCTGTTCCATACCCGAGATATTCCCGACCGGAATATTCCTGTCAAGCATCTTTATTCCCCACCGTGTTTTGCCATTGGACCGTCGGAATGGGATTATTCCCCATGAACGCGATCAAGAGACTCAGGAAAATACGAGGCTGGAACCAGAGCACGCTAGCGGAAGCGGCGGGCTTGGAGCAATCTACGATCTCAAAAATCGAGCGCGGATGGGATGGCGCGACAATACGCAGCCTCACCTACATCGCCCAAGCCCTAGAAGTCCCGATTTATCAGCTATTTATCGACGATTCTGAAGTTGCAGAAGTCAAGCTTCTAGAAGTATTTCGCTCCCTTCCGGAAGATCGGCGCCAGGGCTGGCTGGACATGGCGAGGGCGGTATCAAACCATGCACAAACAAAAGCCGAATAAGCTCGTCCAACTGCGACAGCGACATCTTCGAGATCAAATCTGAGAACTCTCTTTCCATCATTGCATACCTTCATTCACGGCCACCCTGCTAGGTAAAGCCGCCCAAGTTTCTTACGCAAAAACAGCGAGTTGGGCGAAACCCCGAACTCTACACGAGAGCAACAAGTCGCAGGCCCAACCTTCCCAACTCACGCCGAATATTCCAGTCAGTCATTTTTATTCTTGACGAGAATATTCTTGACGTGAATATTTGCCTCTATCAACCGATGGAGGATTGAATGCAAGACATGACCAACACTGCACGCCAGATCGTCGGCTCGCCAGAAGACTATCTGGACGACACCCGCCTGTTCACCCAGGCATGGGCCACGATGAAAGCCGCACGCGGCCAAGGGTTCGACCCAGCCCGCCTACGCGCCGCGCATCTGATCGACCGGCCCGAACCTGCGCCGGAACCCACCGAGCAGACCCTTGCGCGCGTCGGAGCCAAGGTGCGCGCGCTCATCGCCGAAAAGAATATCCCGGTGCCGCACCGCGATGCGGCCTGACGGCACACTGGCCCGCGCCTGTCCAACCACCTGCTCAGCGGCCAGCCGCAGTGTCCGGACGCACCCGCGGGCCCCACCCCAGCTGAAATAGCCGGCTAGCGGCGCGTGACGGAGGATTGACGCGCCGCTTTTCTTTGAGGTTTCGCGCCGGTCTTGCGGCGCGGATCAGCGCGGGCGGCGCAATCCTCCATTCCATCCGCCGCCCGCGGACAACCAAGGACAGGACAACTGATGCCGTCGACGCCACAGGAAATCTACGCCGCTGCCCGCGCCCTGCGCGCCCACTGCCGGTTTGGTCAGGCGATGCTGCTGCAAAAATTGGGCGGTAAGTTCACGCCGGAAAGCACCGATCCGAGTGAACGGTTCGACTTCATGGAAACTCGCTGGCGCATCTCGCTTCTGGGCCTCTCAGCCTGTGGCAGCGACATGCCAACGGCGCTGGACGCCTGGCTCCGCGCCGCCCAGTTCCACCACAACCTCGACGGCACCCGCCGCGCGACCGATGGCCGACCGGACTGCCCTTACAACGGCGCGCCACCCCTGACCTCCTAGCGTGCCACGGCGACCTGAAACCGACACCGCGGCACAGATTAACACGCGGGCTTGGCCGCCCGCTCCGCCGGGGCGCGGCATACAGGCTACCACTCACACATCTGCGCCGCGCCCCAAGTAAGCACTGACGTCTCTCCTTGCTCCTTGGTCTAGGGGCAGTGACAGAAACCAGGAGACCAACCGATGAAATCTCTCCGCGTTTTGATCGGCTGCGAAACATCCGGCACAGTGCGCCGCGCCTTCCTCGATCGCGGCCATGACGCCTGGTCCTGCGACCTGCTGCCCGCCGACGATCGCAGCAACCGCCACATGCAGTGCGACATCCGCGAGGTACTTGGCATGGGCTGGGATCTGCTTGCTGTGATGCATCCACCCTGCACACGCCTCTGCAACAGCGGTGTGCGCTGGCTCAGGAAGCCGCCCAAGGGCCGGAGCTTGCAGGAAATGTGGGCGGAACTCGACGCGGGCGCCGCGCTGTTCTCTGCCTGCTGGAATGCACCCATCGAACGCGTGGCGGTCGAGAACCCGGTCATGCATCGACATGCAAAGGAGCGGATCCTGAACTACCAGCCCGCTGCCCAACACGTGCAGCCATGGTGGTTTGGCGACCCCGCCTTCAAATCGACCGGGCTCTATCTGCGCGGCCTGCCGCCGCTCAAACCGACGAACCGCCTGGAACCGCCAGCGAAGGGCACGGAGGAACACAAGCGCTGGTCCTCGATCCATCGCGCCAGCCCCGGCCCCGATCGCTGGAAGCTGCGCAGCAAGACTTTCCCCGGCATCGCCGCGGCCATGGCCAACCAATGGGGTGGCTGGGCCACCGCGCAGGAGCAAGCAGCATGAACACCGCGTTTTTATTGATGGCGCAATACAATGGGCGCGCAGTGATCCCGGCAGACGTTGTGGTTAAGGACTATTTCCAACACCTGACCCTGCAAAAGTTTCTTCGCAAGATTAACGAGGGGCAGATTGCGCTCCCCTTGGTTTCAATAGAGGTCAGCCAGAAAAGTGCTAAGGGGGTTCACCTACAGGATCTCGCGGACTATCTGGACAGGCGCAGATCCGAAGCGCAGCGGGCATTCAAGCAAATGCACGGCTAGGCCTAGGCCCGCCACAACTGATCAAGGCCTTCTTCGCGCAGAAACCGGACTTCGCATATCCATGCCTAACCCCAGATCCGGCATTGATTTTCGTCGCGCCGCCACCATCAAGAGCTGCCTCTCATTGATGGTCCAGCATGAAACTGGCATCGTGTGGCCAGGGTGCGGGACTACACTGTCCGTAAATGCCTACGCGCCGACGTCTCGCTTCATCCCCGGGCGTCACCCCTCTAGGTTTTCCGCCGCCAAAGAGGAAAGTCACGGGCACGAGCCGGTCTAGCAGTAGCAAAGCATTCAAGTCGGTGAGTAGACTAAGACGAGAAAGTTCTCGAATTCAAACAATCCTGGTGCCGGAAACAAGGCGGCCAGCGCCAGACCAACCAAGGTCATCGGCAGGAGTAGGTACGGCCTATGACGTGGCGTGGTTATCCCATCAGTCTCCTGGGAGGGGGGCAGCAATTTCCGAACTGTAACACGCTGAACGGGCTGCCTGTTCTTTGGTCTAAGTAAGCGCGTTCATCTAGCAGAGGCCACCGCGAAGAATGCGCGTCCTTGGACAGCCAGACCTCCGCACGCCGGGACTGAATGGTAGGGTGCGGAGATCTCCTGCCTTTCGTTGTACGCGGGCGGTTTGCACAGTATCCGAAATGCGGCCGACCTCCGGGGTGGAGGAGCAGGAAGTTGCTGCAGTTGACTAATCGCCGAAAGCTATCGCACGATCTAGACTTAGGGCTGGATTTATCCTGCGGAAGATGAAAAATCGGATAAGCCTCCAAGGCATCGCGCTGTGTGTTAAAGTATACGGCGCTGGTCACAAAGGCGCTCTGAACTCACAATGAGGACTTTGGGCATGATCACGCGAAACAACGTTGTCGTTTCTGGTGCGGTCGGCGGCCGACCGCTCGTTTTCATCCATGGCTTTGGATGTGACCATTCGATGTGGCGACAGATTGTGCCGAGCCTGGCCGAAGATTTCCGGATCGTGACCTACGACCTGACGGGCATGGGACAGTCGGATCTCTCTGCTTACGAACCGGGGCGCTACGCTGGACTTGAGGCACATACTGAGGATCTGCTGGCGATCATCGATGAGCTTGAGCTTGAAGAAGCGGTACTGATCGGGCACTCCATTGGTGCAACAATTGCGTTGCTTGCGGCCAACCGGGCGCCCGAAAAGATCTCCCGGATTGTTCTTGTATCTCCGACACCGTGCTTTCTCAACGACGGAGCCCACGGGTATCACGGGGGGTTTTCTCAAGGTGACCTTGAAGAGCTGATCTCGTTCCTGGACGAGAACCATCTGGGATGGTCTGCCCAAATGGCCCCGACGATCGCCGGTCAGCCGGCAGGCGCCCCCGCAGCTGACGAGCTCACCCAAAGCTTCTGCCGCACCGATCCCGCGATCGCCCAGCATTTTGGCCGTGTAACTTTCTTCGCGGACGAGCGGCCGGCTTTTGAAAAGGCAGCATGTCCTGCCCTGATCCTGCATTGCGACGATGATGCCCTCGTGCCGATGCAGGTTGCGGAGTGGATGCGTGACCGGATGCCAGGCGCGAACCTGAAGGTGCTGAAGGCCACCGGCCACTGCCCCCATATGACCGTGCCCTCTAACGTGATCGCCGCAATCCGCGGCTACCTCAAAGACATCTGAGCGCCATGGACGGCAGAGAGGAGCTTCGGTCAACCTTCGCGGAACTTTTGGAGGATGCGCCCTGCGGGATCGTCGTGACGGACCCGGATGGAAGGCTGCAATATGTCAACGAAACCCTGAACCGATGGTTGAACCTTCCGGCCGGGACCGAGGAGCGACCGCAACGGTTGCCCGAACTCATGACCGGCCCAGGGAAACTATTCTACGAGACGCATTTGGCTCCGATGATGCGCCTGCAGGGGTTCGCCCGCGAGATTTCCTGTTCTCTGGAGGTGACGAACGGGACACCCCTTCCCGTTCTGCTTAGCGGAGTTGTGCGACACGATTTCGAGGGAAACCCTGTCCGGTTCGATTATACTATCTTCGACGCCCGCGAACGCCGCCTGTACGAGGACGAGCTTCGGGCTGCCCGGCGCGAAGCAGATGAGCTTGCGGCCATCGTCCGCACCTCGCCGAATGGCATACTTCGGGTTGAAGAGGATGGTGCTATCAAAAGCTGGAATGCAGGTGCTGAGCGGCTTCTTGGGCGGACCTTCGAAGCTGTCCGAGGATTTTCTGTGCAGGACCAGATCCGGTTTGAGGATCATCCAGACTGGTTTCAGCGCGCAGTCGAAACCTGCAAGAGCGCGCCTGAAGCTGTGTTTGAAACAGTAGACAGTAGGGGACAGCACTTTGGGATCACCGTTGTGCCGATTGAGGAACGCGAAATCGGGTCCAAGAGAAATTACTCAATTGTCCTACGCGACATATCGGACCGCAAGAAGGCCGAGCTTCGTCTGAAGGTCGCGATGAACGAAATGAAGCATCGCATCAAGAACACTCTCGCCGTCGTTGCCGGGATCGCCAGGCAAACCCTTCCAGCCGAATACCGCGCGAGCTTTATCGGCCGCCTTCATGCCATGTCTAAGGCGCATGATGTGCTGACGAGCGAGGGCCAGAAGACCGCGGATCTTATGGGGCTGCTCACACTGACAGCGGAAGAAGCCGGCGGGACTGAGCGCTTTCGCATCACAGGGATACCCGCGATGCTACCATCGGAGCAGGCGACTAGCCTTTCAATGGCGCTGCACGAACTCACGACCAACGCCATTAAATATGGCGCGCTCTCAGAACCAGAAGGGTATGTCGAGGTCGTCTGCGAAAGGCATGAACATAAGGACGGTTTACTTCGGCTGGTCTGGCAGGAACGCAATGGTCCGCCTGTCGTTGCACCAATGCGCAGAGGGTTCGGCAGCAAGATGATTGAAACTGTTTTGAAGTTTGAATTAGGCGGAGAGGTGGACGTCGATTACCGATCTGATGGGCTTCGGTGCGTGATCACCTTCAAGAATTGGGGAGTGGGGTGATTATTCAGGTGTGGCGGTCCTGACCTCGGCCGAAGTCTTGTATTAAGGTCTGGACCCATTAATCTCCGCTTGTCGGCGTGTTTCATCATGGGAAAATCGAGTGGTGAACGTGTGCAGCAGTTGCGGCGCCGCGTCTTGCGCAGATGTCGCGTTCGGTGCAGCTTGCTGCCGTCCAAGCGCCGACACCAGACACCTGACGAACCTAGAATCACCTTGCCGCAGCGCCTCACGCCCGTTCCCAGCCCAAATTCGACATTCGTATCTGGTGAAGCGATGGCCTCGCTGCAGGCGCGAAGGATCCCGCCAGATTTCCAGAGAGCGGACCTTCAGGTCTGCTCTGCTGACCAAGACGATGCTGCACCCCGCTCCAAGGTCAGCGAAGCGCAAGAGCCGACTTTGCAAACGCTAATTTTACCGCGGGGCATTCACGGGCGGCCCTCAGCCGTCGCACATCGCGACCATCTTCGCCGCAGCGCGGTTTCCTTTCAAATGCGCTCGACTGGTTGAAGTTCCAACTTCTGCTAGAAAGAATCTGCAAAAAAGGATGCCGCAATGACATGGAACATAGAATGAACTTTCCTTTCTTTTAAGCTGGTTTTGTTTCACGGTGATATTGTTAACTAGTAAGGTGTTGCTGCTGTTCTCCTGTTCCCTCAGTAAGTATGGCAACAACGCGGTATTTTAGGACGGTCGGCTCGTGACACGGTGAGCATCGTTGTCACGGGCCATTTTTTAGTAGTATTGGCGAGATACCGCTGCGGATGCCGTGGCCAGTAGAACAGCTCGCCGCCCGACCTGCTTGTTCCCCTTGAACCAGCCGGTCGGGAGGAATGGATCAGCTTCGGGCTATTGGTCGCCGGTGACGTCTTGCTAGGCACTACTTGACGGGACCGAACTTGGCGTCGTGCCGCCGCATGCAGCTCAAAACGGACACCCAAGCGGTGTCTCCAACCGCACACTGGCTGTTCGATTGTCGCCCTTTCCAGAAGATGTTTGCGCCCAAAATGTCGCGCCAATAGGATAACTCGGGCCAGAGCAGCGGAGACAGAGAATGCTGATCCATGTCGGTGAGGAACGAAATGGCAAGATTGATCGGTACCTGGCTGCAGCACTGTCCACAATTGCCGGAGCATTGAATGCGGTAGGCTTTCTCATGGCGCGCTCTTTTACGGCGAATATGACCGGCAACGTTTCTGCCTTCTCTGACGAAGTTGCTCAGGGTTCCTGGCGTGCAAGTCTGAGTTTCCTGCTTCTGTTGACCCTCTTCATAGGGGGAGCGGCATTGGCCGGAGCATTCGTCACCTTCGGTGAGCAACGCGGCATCCGATCAATCTATGCCGCCGCCATCGCTGTAGAGGGGATGGTAGTCCTTGCCTTAGGCCTGTTTCTTTCAGCATCAGTTGGCACATCGAACATGTTTCTCGTCGGAATCCTGAGTCTTGTGATGGGTCTTCAGAATGCGGTCACAAGTCTCATCTCCAGATCGCGTGTCCGGACCACGCATGTATCCGGGATGGCTACAGATATTGGGATCGGCCTAGCAGCTGTCATAATGCCCGGACGCTCTCGAGACGCAGCACTACCAAAATTAGCGTTACATGTTCTGACACTATCCGCCTTTGCACTCGGAGGTGTCGCGGGCGCCCTACTCTATGGTTTCATGGACACATGGTTTTTTACACTGGCTGGCTGCTGCCTTTTAGCGATCGCTCTGCCGAGTGTCTTGGGTGGACGCCAATACCCAGGTTCTCGCTGAACGCTGCCAGAGCAGTCATCCGGGTCTGGCACAGCGAACGCGCACTGCCAGCCCCGTCACGACATTGGTACCAGGCGCAGCGCCCTCTCCGCTGCAATTGCGAAAATCCTGGGCGTCCTTCCCGCGAGCGGACCTTCAGGTCTGCTCGGCTAATCAGGACGATGTTGCAAGCTCGAAGGTCAGCGGAGCGCAGGTTGCAAACTCTTGCCAACATCCTCAAAATGAGTGCCTAGCGCGTCTGCGCTGCGGCATGAAATGCGGTCAATTCTAGACATATGTAGCAAGATTGCGGGCCAGAAATAGCCTGTCGGAAACAGCCTGCTTCACAGGTCCGCTCATCATCGAACGTGGAACACCGCTACAGGAAAAGACATCGTAGCTGACTCCATACAACAAAACATTGCCGAACTTTCTGAAAAGACTGCAGTAGCTCTGAGCCCAGCTCATTGTCTGTGACCTGCCCCGAAGTTGAAACGGGGCAAAAACTGGCCCCCCTTCTTTCCATTTTTTTAAGTCCATGACGTCTACAAAGGAGTGTTGTCGATAGGAGTTTCACAATGTCCCTCAGAGCGCGGATCATTATTTCGCTGATAGTCAGTTCATTCTTAGCCATTCTTATCGTCACGATTCCTTTGTTCCTCGGACTTGAGAAAGTTTCGGATGAAGGCACGCGCCGTGAACTCAATCAGTTCGAAGCTCGCGTACATTCAGAAATTGAAGGACGTATGCAGCTTGCGCTGACTGCCGCGCAGACCGTTGCTTCCGTGTCAGATGCACAGCGTGCCCTTGCTGAGCAGGATCGGGAAACACTCGACAAGCTTTTCGCTAGCGACTTCAGAAAGTTGGCTTCAGAGGCTGGCATTGCTCAATTTCAGTTTCATACCCCTGAAGCGACCTCGGTCTTCCGGGTACACAAACCAGAAAAATATGGCGATGACCTCTCTGGCTTCCGACACTCTGTTGTGGCTGCAAACAAGACGAGAGAACCGGTGTCCGGACTTGAGCGCGGTCGGGCAGGGATCGGAATCCGGGGGATTAGCCCGGTGAGCCATGACGGCGCACATGTAGGTACCGTTGAAATTGGTCTCAAGTTCAACACTGATCTGATTGAAAGCCTGACCGAAGGCGGAGACAGTCTTTTGGAAGTCTACCTGCTTCCGGACGGTGATATCAGTTCTTTCGCCGCAAACGACCAGGAAATTAAACGCCTGACCGGGAACTATGACGGGCCTGCGCTTCTTGATTCAGAGGCGATTGCCAGTGCTATGAACAGCAGTTCTGACAAATGGACAGGTTACGAAATCGACGGCTATGCCTATGCTGGCAGCCCCTTTGAAATCCTTGATTTTTCCGGAAATGTGGTTGCTGTGGGCAATATTCTTGTGCCTTTAAAGACAATCGCAGCAATTACCAGCGGCATACGCAAAACCGGGATGGGGGCAGCGGTTGCAGCTATGGTTCTCGCGGGTGGCCTTGCCTTCCTCCTGGGGCGTTGGCTCAGCGGTCAGCTGAACCTCATTGGCGCCCGCATGATCTCCCTGTCAGAAGGTGAGCTTGAAATCGATCTGGAGGATCTGCCCGCAAAAGGTGAAATTGGGGACATGGCCCGCAGTCTGGGTGTCTTCCGCGACGCACTCTCCCATCAGCGCGAGATGGAAGAGACGCAGAAGGAAAAAAACAAAGATCAGGCCCGCGTTGTGACCACCCTGGGGGAGCGGCTGGCCAATCTGTCGGAGGGAGACCTGACGGCCTCTATTTCGGATCGTTTTCCACAAGACTACGAACAGCTGCGTTTGGATTTCAATCGAACCGTCGAACATCTGAACCAGACCGTCTCAAAAGTGGTGGAATCCGCCTCCAGCATCCGCAATGGCGCGGCTGAAATAAGCCAGTCGTCGGATGATCTGTCCCATCGAACGGAAAGTCAGGCTGCCACACTGGAAGAAACGGCCGCGGCCCTAGATGAGCTGACTGCCAGCGTCAAATCCGCAGCAGAAGGGGCCCGGAGCGTCGAAAAGATTGTGGATGAGGCTAAGCAGGAAGCGAAAAACAGCGGCGACGTGGTGCAAAGTGCGGTTTCAGCCATGACCGAAATAGAACAGTCCTCCAGCCATATTGCCCAAATTATCAGCGTCATTGACGACATTGCCTTTCAGACCAACCTGCTGGCGCTCAACGCCGGGGTAGAGGCCGCCCGAGCAGGCGAAGCGGGTCGCGGCTTTGCCGTGGTCGCGTCTGAAGTGCGCGCCCTGGCGCAACGATCCTCGGGTGCGGCGATGGAGATCAAGACGCTGATCAGTGATAGTTCCATGCAAGTGGAGCGCGGCGTTGATTTGGTCGGCAAGGCCGGCGGGGCGCTGCAAAATATTGTTGACCGGGTAAATAACATCTCGAATCTAGTGACGGACATTGCTGAGGGTGCTGTAGAGCAGTCCACAGGTCTGGGTGAGATCAACACTGGCGTGGTGCAGCTTGATAAGGTAACTCAGCAGAATGCGGCTATGGTCGAAGAGGCTACCGCTGCGGGCCACATGCTGAACAGCGATGCAACCAAGCTGGCAGAGTTAGTTTCTCACTTCAAAATTTCGGTC
The DNA here is from genome assembly GCF_056033425.1 of Leisingera sp. SA32. Classification (NCBI taxonomy): domain Bacteria; kingdom Pseudomonadati; phylum Pseudomonadota; class Alphaproteobacteria; order Rhodobacterales; family Roseobacteraceae; genus Leisingera; species Leisingera sp. SA32. The sequence goes on from NZ_JBVYHB010000002.1 coordinate 104,193, forward strand.
AGTGAGAGCCCGACACCGATGCGGGCGTCTCACGCACCCTCCGCGCACCCACCGGCCGCTTCGGAAGTTGGAAATTGGGATCTAAGTGAAAACACGTTCGTACCTTCGAAAGCCAGAGCGCATGGCAACGCTGCACCAAACAATTGGGAGGACTTCTAGTCCGCTGGACAACTGTCGCGATAGCACTCTCTGGCTGCAAAACCGTAACAGCTGGCCCCAGAATCGACCGCAACTGGTCACCGTGATGAGCCATCGCACGATCCAATTGCATTCCGAGATGCGGAGCGCCGAACACGAACGAATCAACCTGAGCAGAAAATAGTAATGGCCGCTAGAATGAACAGGTCTCGGTGATTTTGTCTGCGTCTGCAGCCAAGGGTCTCCACCCCTGCCTCCGCGTCAAAGGGTATGTCTGGATTGGGCGGGCTGCTGTCATCTGGTGGCCAACTCGACGTGTATCCAGGCGGCGCAACTATCGCCGAGACGCCGCAAAACAGCTGCGAGCCCGAACTTTCCAATCAGTTTACTCTGCGGAATAGGCTATACTGAAACGACTGCTGGTTGCCCCACGGCGTGTGGTGCAGATAAAGCTGATGCGTTAGGAGCGAGAAGTCCGCTCCAAGCGTCTCAGCGAGGCTGGCCGGGCTATAGCGGACTACGGAAAGACCGCTGCACTTTTCCGGGCCATCAATTGCAAAAGTTGCGATGATCGCATGTCCGCCCGGAGCGACACATCGGGAGAGCCGCTGGATGTAAGCGGTCCGGTCCTCAGGATTAACAAGGAAGTGGAAGACCGCGCGATCATGCCAGACGTCATAGGTCTGCGTCGGCTCCCATCTGGTGATGTCGTCGACGATCCATTTTATGGACTGTTCGCGTTCCCCCAGCCGGACGCGGGCTGCGGCAAGCGCGCGTTCTGACAGATCGAGAGCGGAGAGATCGCTAAGGCCCAGATCTAACAGCCGTTCCATGAGGCGTGAGGTGCCTGCCCCGATATCTATGACTGAGGACGTGGTAGTCAGTCCCGCCTTCTTCATCAGATCAAGTGCAACAGACGGATCTTCCTGATGCCAACTCAGTTCAGCTTCTCGCTTCTTGCTGTAGACCTCGTTCCAATGATCAGTGCTGCTCATGCCTATTCCATATTTTGTCGTCAGGTAGCTTAACCTCAAACGGCAGAAATGTCCCGCACCGCTGACGTTCGAAGGTGGTCGGCGGCTGCACCTGCGGCGAAGGTGGTAATCCCCCCCGATCTTAAGGGGATGCGGAAGTAGAATTTTCTCGGCAGGATCAACGAGGAGATTCCGATGAAGAAGACACGATTCACAGAAGCCCAGATCATGGGTGTGCTGCGCCAGATGGAGGGCGGTGTGCCTGCCGCCGAGCTGTGCCGCGAGCACGGGATGAGCAGCGCCACGCTGTACAAGTGGCGGGCGAAGTATGGCGGGATGGACGCCAGTCTCATCAGTGAGATGAAGGCGATGGCCGAGGAGAACCGGCGGCTGAAGCGCATGTACGCTGACGTCAGCATGCAGAACGACCTGCTAAAGGAGGCGCTCGGAAAAAAATGATCCGGCCAGCTCAACGCCGAGAGTTGGCCGTGAAAGCGGTGGCGATGAAGGGCGTCAGCATTGCGCTGGCATGCCGGGCATTCGATGTCAGTGAGACGTGCTATCGGTACAGCCCGAAGCTGGACGGGGAGAACGAGCAAATCGCCGACCTGCTCCTCGGCCTGACGGCTGCAAGGAAGACTTGGGGCTTTGGCCTGTGTTTCCTGTATCTGCGCAACGTGCAGGGTCACAGGTGGAACCACAAGCGGGTGTACCGGATCTACCGCGAGCTGGAGCTGAACCTGCGGATCAAGCCGCGCAAGCGTCTGAAGCGGGAAAAGCCGGACGAACTGGCTGTGCCTGAGGCCCCGAATGAGGTCTGGTCGATGGACTTCATGGCCGACAGGCTGGGGGATGGACGGCAATTCCGGATTCTGAACGTTCTGGACGACTTCAACCGCGAAGGACTGGGCATTGAGATCGACTTTTCACTGCCTGCGGAACGGGTTGTTCGGGCCCTGAACCAGATCATCGAATGGCGTGGTGCCCCTGGGAAGATTCGAGTCGACAACGGCCCGGAATACGTCAGTGGCACCCTCATGGAATGGGCCGAGAACCGGGGCATAGCCTTGGCATACATCCAGCCCGGAAAGCCTCAGCAGAACGCCTATGTCGAGCGCTACAACCGGACGGTCCGGCACGAATGGCTGGACTTATACATTTTCGAAAGCATCGAAGAGGTCCAGCAGATTGCCACCGAGTGGCTCTGGTCCTACAACCATGAACGCCCGAACATAGGCAACGGCGGGATGACACCTGCACAGAAACTGAAGATGGCCGCGTAAATTCTATGACCAAGCCCCCGCAAAAACGGGGGGATTACCAGGTCAGTTCTGCTTATTGCATCTGCGGCATGGATCGCCCGCAAAGTCGCAAGATCTGTCGGCTTTGCAAAGGTCACTTCCTGCGCATCGTTGTCATTAGCGTGTCGCGCAGCGAAGGTCGGTTACCCGTCCTTCGCTGCCCCCCTGGGCTTCAGGCTGCGTCATTCACGAAGGGCAGTTTCAGGCTGGCTGGCGTTAGCGAGCGGCCGAGAGCTAATGGGGCTCCGACCCCACGGTGTCGGATTAGCGGCTTGCGGATCTACAAACTGTTGGGAATATTCAATTCCGCCTTAACAGCTTCCGCCACCCATAGAACAATCCGCGCTTACTCAGCGGTTCGAACAATGCATCCGGTCCTTCAGGATCGAGAATTTCATTGTCCGCCAACCATTCTTCAATATCGTTCAACTCCGGCATTTCAAACGCATGAAGTGTTCGACCGCTCGCCTCCTCGCGCAGAGCCTCTATAACTGCGATAAGCGATCCCCTGTCGTTTAGCCGACGCGAAACCTCTTCTGGCGTCGTCGCCAGATGTTCCGCGATCAGATCGTTCCGCAGGTGTGCAATTTCATCGCAAAACTCCGTATCGGCTGAACCCGCTCTACTTAGCACCACGTCACATTCCGTATCGAGCCGAAGAGACCGGTTGTTGAAATTCGACGACCCAACACGCAACAACCGATTGTCGACAACCATCACCTTGGCATGGACATAGATCTCGGCTCCTTGTGCGGTTACAGGATGATAGAGGCGAAACCGGCCATGCTTGTCGATTCGGTGCAGAGCCTCAAGAAGCCGCGCGCGCGCATTGTCCATTGCGATAGGCTCAAGCCACCCCTCGGCCGACATCGGGTTTACGATGACGATCTCCGGGCCGTCCGTTTCAACCAATCGCTTGGCTATGGCATGTGCGATACGGCGCGATGCAAAATACTGGCTTTCAGCGTAAATCCAACGCTTTGCCCCCGCGATCAGATCAAGATACATATCCTCGATTTCATGCAAGGGAGCGACATCCCTCATCTCCGGCTGCGTGCGCGCTATGGCCAGCTCTACACTCTCGAAATTGGCCTCAAGCGCATCAGGCCAGCACTCGTGATTGTCCCCGGCAGGCTCCAGTGCCTCGCCCGTCGCGGCCTTCCATCGCTTGCGGGCCAGATCGCCCATCGCGCGTGCTGCCGCTCCGTCAAATGCGCTGGTAGCATCGTGCCATGGTCCATAGGGATTGCCATCCGGATCAATGCGGTCGGGATCGTTATCCTCATGGCCGCGCCGATCCCAACGTCCGACCGTCATATCGATACCACCGCAGAATGCGATGCAATCATCGATCACCACGATCTTTTGATGGTGAGAACTGGCGAATGGATGGGCACCATCAAGCTTCAACGTGATTTGCTTGTGCCATTTCCAGCGCAGTATTGTAGAGAGAGTGTTGCCACGGAACATGGCCTGAAAGGCGCCCGTATCCCAGCGCAACAGCCGAATTTGAAGCGACGGAGTTCTGTCAGCAAGCCACAGCATGAAGTCGCCAAGCCGCTCGGGCCCTTCGCCCTCACCCAAACTGATGCGGGCATCAAAATCCCAGCCAATCAACATGATACTATGCCGCGCTTTAAGCATCGCGGCTCGAACCGCGACAAAATAGTCCTCAGCGTCGACAATGAAAGCAAACCGTTCCGCCTGCTCAAGACGCCAGCAATTCCGTCCCGGTTTCATTTTCATGCGCCTATATCCTGCTGGAATATCGTCAGAACCTCGTAGGGGGCTGCACGTCGCGCTACGCACCACGTGCGGTCAAAGGTTCTTCAGCGCCTAAGCGCGCGTGCCCCACCAACCAGAATGCAGGCTCCGGCAACCCCGGCAACCAAATAGCCCAGCCAGCCCCCGAAGGACACACCCAAGAGACCAAACAAAAAGCTCGCCACGGCCGCACCGACAATCCCAAGAATGATATTCAAAAATATGCCGGTGTCTGTTTTCATCACCGCAGAGGCGATCCACCCGGCCAGTCCTCCGACGACAATGGCTGCAATCCAGCCAACCCCTGCATCTTCCATGATAGTTCCTCCCAAAAACTAACTTCAATTGACCTGAACTTGGCCAAAGACGAAACCAGGTCTAGTAGCACCCTAACCATTCTCTATAATTGTGCCAGTTCGCGCTGCAGAATACCGGCGGCATCACGCCCCCCCAGGGGCTCGAAGATTGAGCTACTCTTCGACTTGGGGAACAACTTTTGGAACAACAAGTGGCGACACAATCAACCAAGCACTTGAAATAGTTGCAAATAGTTTAGGAAAAGGCCCCATCCATCATGGGTGCCACGCTCAGGCGGGCAGAGCGCCAAATGTTTGTTTCCACATCACTTACCACAGTATATCCGCATCTTCAGACAGCCCGATTGCGGGCTAAGCCAGCCTATTATTAACCCTTCCCGCACATCGTCCCAATATTCGTTGGAACGTTGGAACATGCCAGACATCACTGAACACAAGCGGGCCGATGGCTAAGGCGCCTATCTGGCACAGATCGACGTAAAACGGAATGGCGAACAGTTTCGCGACTGAGCTACTCCCCATCTCTTGGACAGGATCGGGCGCAATGTGAACTACGCGGTGCACCTGGTGACCGAACCGGTTTCCCAGGCATGCAGGTAGACGCACTCGTATTTCAGGGGTCGCCTCAGCCTCACGTTGAAGATGTTGTCGAGGAAACGGCCTTTCCCATTCATTGAGATACGCACGCCGGACGCGCCTTCGAGCAGCGCGCGTCTCCATTGGTGGATCATCGTCAAATGCACCCCAACCCCGCGACTGCTACAGGGAAGGCGAAATGGGGAGGTGTACCGCTGAGGGCGGGTGGACCACGGGCCGAAAACTGCGGCCCGTGGCGGGGATCAGCGCGATCAGAGGAAGGCCTGTGCCACGATGGCCGAGCCTACGTAGGTGCCCGTCATCACCAGGACACCAACCACGGCGATCTTCCAGCCCGAGGTCTTGGCGATCTCAATCTCGCGCCTGGCGATTGCGACCCCCGCATACGCCAGGCAGGGCGTCGCCAGCGTCAGGAAGTTCACGTGGCTCACCTTGTCGAGCACCCAGGCGCTGCCCGGGGTCCAGGGCATGGTGGCCAGGATGCCGACAAGCGAAATCCATGCCACGGAGGGCAGCTTGAAGGGCACGAATTTGGTCAGCAGCATGCCGAGCATGCACATCCCCCACAGGATGATCAGCCCTACCAACCCCTGCGGCACGGTGTTCTCGGTCGCCACGGTATTCCCGACAAGGGCGATGACGCAGACCACCGCCAGTGCCGCGGCGTGTGCGCCGAGACCGAACTTGGGGTCTTCAGAGAGGTCGAGGTCTTGGGTTTGAATGTCGCTCATGGATCAGGCTCCGGCTTTGGTGGGCTCTTTGCGGCCCAGCAGGTCATAGAGTTTCTCGGTCACCGGCAGCGCCACGAAGACGCAGAGGTAGAGACCCGTCGCATAGGTCAGCACGTTCGATGCGCCGGCGAGCGCAAGGATCTGCTCCTCCATCTCAGGCACCGCATGCACCAGCGCGCCCGAGCAGGCCGCCATCATGCTGCCCGAACCGATGCCGCAGGCCATGGCCAGCGCCTCGATCGAAAAGGCCCCGGTGGTGGCAAGGATCGACGCGAGGATGGCGAAGATGAAGGTGCCGAAGAGCGTGCCGATCACATAGACGCCCATGACGCCGGCGCCTTCCTGGCTCTTCAGGCCGTATTTGTCGGCGATGACCGCGATATTGGGCTCACGCGCGACGGAAAAGCAGGCACCGATCGCCTCGCGACCCATGCCGAGCACCAGAACCGCAATGGGGAAGGCCAGGACAATGGTGCCGAGATTGCCCAGCTCTTGCAGGATGAGCGCGGGACCGGCATCGATGATCTGCTGCATCGACGGACCGATGATGGTGCCGAACTTGGCGATGAAGGGCATGATCGCGATGACAATCATCGGCGACGCCGCGTTCACCTGGCGGTCGCGGATCAGGGCGCGCGCGCCGGAGATCACGTTGGGGTTGATCAGCAGCCCCATGACAAAAGCATAGAGCAGCGGCAGCAGGAGAATGGAACCGATGCCGATGGGCACGGCGATGACGCCGACCAGCTCGGCGATCACGGTGATGACCAGCATGCTCAGATGGAGCCGCCAGTCGAGGAGGATGTCTTTAATTGGCATGAGGGGACCTCTCTGTTGGCGTCCCCTTCGGGGGACGCATTGGCCGGGACCGGGCCCATACCCGGTCCGCAGCAAATTGTGAAGTGTAATTACTTTTTGCTCAGCCCGGCGCGTAACCAAAGCCCTGCACGGGATTTTCCGCGGTTTCGACCCAGACGGATTTGGTCTGCGTGTAGGCAGCCAGCGCCTCGCGCCCGGACGAGCGGCCATAGCCCGAGCGGCCGAAACCGCCAAAGGGCGACATGACGTTGATCGTCTTGTAGCTGTTGACCCAGAAGGTGCCCGCGCAAACCTGCGCCGCCATGCGGTGGGCCCGAGCGACGTCCTGCGTCCAGACCGCGCCCGCCAGCCCGTAAGGGGTGGCATTGGCCAGTGCGATGGCCTCTTCTTCGGTGTCGAAGGGCAACACCGAAACCACGGGGCCAAAGACCTCCTCGTTGGCGATGGTCATCTGTGGCGTCACCCGATCGACCACCGTGGGGGCAAAGAAGAAGCCGCCACTTAGTGCCAGCGCGGCGGGCTTGGCCCCGCCGCTGGTGATCTCTGCGCCCTGCGCCTGCGCTTCACGCACCATCTGGTCGATCTTCGACCATTGCCGTGCGTTGTTCACCGGTCCGATCTGCGTCGCCGGATCCATCGGCGCGCCGACCGGGATACTGCCCGCCGCGACGCTCAGCTTGTCGACCATCTCGGCATGGATCGAACGATGTACCAAAAGGCGCGAACCGGCCACGCAGCTTTGCCCACAGGACGCAAAGATCGCCGCCTGCGCGCCCACCACGGCCCGGTCGAGATCGGCATCGCCAAAGACGATATTGGCCGATTTTCCGCCCAGCTCCAGCACCGAGGGGACAAGCCGTTTCGCCGCAGCGCCCGCGATCTTCGTACCTGCCTCGGCGGAGCCGACAAAGACAACCAGTGCCGTTACCGGGTGCTCGATCATGGCCTGGCCCGACACCGGACCGTCGCCCGCGATGACGTTGACAAGCCCCTTCGGCACCCCCGCCTTTTCGCACAGGATGCCGACCACGATGGACGACAGCGGCGTCAGCTCCGAAGGTTTTATCATCACGCCGTTGCCAGCGCAGATCGCCGGAGCGACCTGCCAGCAGCAGGTGAACAGCGGGGCGTTCCACGGGGTGATCTGGCTAACCACGCCAAGCGGCTCGTGGCGGGTATAGTTCAGGTGCGAGGAGGGCACCGGGATCACATCGCCAGTGATCTTGTCGCACCAGCCCGCGTAATACTCGAACATCTCGGCCATGCGTGCGGGTTCACCGGTGGTGTCGCGGATCGGACGCCCCGAGGAGAGCGCCTCCAGCTCCGACAGTGCCGCCGCATTCTCGCGCAGCTGGCGACCGATCTCGAACATGATGCGCCCACGCTCGGACGCGGTCTTGGCATACCACTCCTTTTGCGCGCGGCGCGCGGCTTCTGCGGCCTGGGCCACCACGTCGGCCCCGGCGTCCTTGTACCGCGCAAAGACCTCGCCCGTGGCGGGGTCGGTCAGGTCCAGACCCTTGCCGGTGCCCGGCACCAGCGCGCCGCCGACCCAGGACTGGACCTCCGACGACCCGGTCAGGTCCTTCATCAATTCGGCCACGCGCGCTGCGGTATCGACTATGTCCTTGGCCATCACATCTTCTCCTTTTTGCTGAGCCGATCCACCCGAGGGTCGCCCATGTGCATGAAATCGTCGGCGTCCTTCAGACCCGAGTTTTCCTCGGCCCAAAGCTCGGCCACCAGGTCGGCCACCGGCATGGCGCAGCCGGAGCGCTCGGCCAGCTCGCGGGCGAGGCGCACGTCCTTGCGCATCAACCCGGTGCTGAAGCCCGAATCAAAGCTGCGCGGCAGCACCCAGTTGGGGTAGTGGATTTCCGAAATCGCGCTGCGCCCGGTGGCCGCGTTGATAACCCGCAACGCGTCTTCCGCACTGACGCCTGCTGCCTCGGCCAGCCGCAGCGCCTCCAGCGTGGTGACCATATGGCTGGCGACCAGCATATTGTTGACCAGCTTGGCGACATTGCCCGCGCCGCTGGGGCCGACGTGAAGGATCTTCGTCGCCATCGCCTCTAGGGCGGGCATCGCCCGGCTGACCCAGGCCTCATCACCGCCGAGCATTACCGAAAGCTGCCCTGCCGCTGCGCCCGATGGCCCGCCGCTGACCGGCGCATCGAGAAAGCCATGCCCTGCCCCGGCGAGCTCTCCCGCCAGCTTTCGGCTGACCTCAGCCTCCGACGTGGACGTGTCGATGACAACCTTGCGCGCGGCATCGGGCGCAAGCAGCCCCGCGCCTTGCGCCGCCGCAACCGCCGCCTCCACATGCGCCGCTGTAGGCAGCGACAGCACGATGAACTCCGCCCCGGCAAAAACCGCCTCGGGGCTTTCCTTGGGCGCGATCCCCGCTTCTTTTGCGCGCGCCTGTGCTGTCGGTGCGGGGTCAAAGCCCAAAACCTCAAAGCCCGCTCGCGCAAGGCTCGACGCCATGCCCAAGCCCATCGCCCCCAGCCCGATCACCCCGGCCCGCTTGCCCATTTCCTCTGCCATGTGATCTCCTGTCCTTGTCTGTTGCCGACCGTGTTGGATCAGCGTTGCGGCAAGCTAAGCGGACAAAGGGTGTTCACAGATAGGGGGTATAATTCGCACATCGCGTTGCCTGACGAGCAACACCGATGATTAGGTGCGGAAGGCAACCATGCGATTGGACAGGAAGCTCGCGACCAGCTCCACCGATTTCGGCAGACGGCGGCGGGCGCGCACCATCAGATGCGAGCTGACCCGGTGCAGCGCAGGCTCATCCAGGTCAACCACCGAAAGATCGCCGCGATCTGCCTGAATCGACGCGGAAAACCGCGGCAGGAAGGTGACACCCATGCCCGCGCTCACGTAGCGCAGAAGCAGGGCAATGGAGGCCGTCTCCACCTGCACCCGCAGCGCCAGACCGCGTTCGGCGGCGACCTGACCGACAAGGTGGCGAATGGCGTGACGGGTATCAAGCATGGCCACGGGATGGGTGAGAACCTCGGCAAGGCCCACGCTCTGCCGTCCTGACAGTGGTGATCCCGCGGGCACCACCGCGCAGAGCGGCTGCCGCCCCACCGCCAGCGAGCGGGTCGCTTCGGTCACCAGCGGGTTGTAAGCGATTCCGATGTCCGCCTCGCCGTCGATCACCCGGCGTTGTAGCTCATCGGTGCCTGCATGGTCGATGGAGAAGCGCAGGTCGGGCTGCTGGCGGCACAGCTCCGCCAGCCCGTTTTCCATCACATCCACCGTAAACCCCTCGCCAAGCGCGATGCGCACTGTCTGGATGCGACCCGACCGGTATCGGCTGATCTGATCGAGCAGGAAGGTCTGCTCGTCCCGTAGGTGCAGGGCGTGCTCGCGCAGCAACTCGCCAGCGTCGGTCACCGTCACCCCCCGGGAGCTGCGATCAAAAAGCGTGACCCCCAGACGCGCCTCGGCCTCCGTGATCTTGCGAGAGATCGCGGAGGGCACGACATTCAGCCGCTCCGCGGCGCGGCGGATCGAGCCCTCTTGCGCGACTGCGAGGAACTCGCGCAGGAAGCGGCTGTCAAGCGCGTCCATCGCGGCCTCAGCCCTGGGTCGCGCGGCGGGCAAGCCGTACCCAGAACTCCGCCCCGGCTGGCAGCACCGCGTCGTTGAAGTCGAACCTCGGCGAATGCAGCCCAGGATTTTCGTCCTCGCGGGCCGCGCCAATCCAGAGGTAGGCGCCGGGGACCTCGTTCAACATGAAGGCGAAATCTTCCGATGCCATGCTCGGGCCTGTCATTGCTGTATCAAGACCCATGTCCGCCGCGACCTCGCGCGCGAGCGCGGCCTCGGCGGCGGTGTTGATCGTCGCCGGATAGCGGCGCTGGTAGTCGATACTGGCGGTGCAGCCCTGCGCCGCGGCCTCGGCAGTGGCGACACGGTGCAGCCGCTCTTCGATGATGTCCCCCGCCTCGGCGCCAAACCAGCGGCAGGTGCCGCTCAGAACGGCGCGATCGGGGCACACGTTGTAGGCAGAACCGCTGTGGATCTGCGTGACGGAGACGACGCCCGGCTCCAGCGGCGACAGCGCGCGGGCGGGGATTTCCTGCAACGCCGCCGCCGTGCGCCCTGCAGCGGCGATCACCCCGTCGGACTGCTCAGGCATGGCGCCGTGGCCACCATTGCCGCGGATCTCAATGTCGAAAACAGAGAAGGCCGCCATCATCTTGTCGTCGCGCGCCACAAAGCGCCCCGGTGCGAGACCCGGCCAATTGTGGATACCAAAAACCTTGTCGATCGGGAATTGCGTGAACAGCCCCTGCTCAACCATCACCCGCGCGCCGCCTTCGCTTTCCTCGGCGGGTTGGAAAATCAGGGTGACGGTGCCGGCCTTGCCCCCCTCCTCGGCGATCTTGCGCGCTGCGAGCAGCAGCATCGCCGTGTGCCCGTCGTGGCCGCAGGCATGCATCTTGCCGGGGATGGTCGAGGCGTGGTCCAAACCGGTCGCCTCAACGATCGGCAGCGCGTCGATGTCGGCGCGCAGGCCGATCACCGGAGCGCCCTGCCCCATCTGCGCCACCACGCCGGTGCCCGCAAGCCCGCGATGCACCCGCCAGCCCCATCCGGTGAGCAGCCCTGCGATCATCTCCGAGGTCCGATGTTCCTCGAAACCCAACTCAGGGTGACGGTGCAGGTCGTGGCGCCAGTTGATGGCTTCTGCGATATGGTCTTGGTCGAACATGGGGTCTCCTTGGGGCGCGGATGCAGCCCGGGTTGGGTCAGGGCGCCTCTGGCGCCTCCTGAAATGTCAAAAGAATGCCGCCCAGACGGGCGGGTTCGGTGAGGACCAGCGCATCGGCGGTCTCGCGGGTGGCAAAGCCGCCCGCCGCCACGAAGGGGCGGATCTGGTCCAGCGCGCGGCAGGCAATATCGAGTGAGATCACCGAGGGCGCACCATCGGGGGCGAGCTCCTCGGGCAGCGGGCCAAAGACTGTGGATGCGGCGTCGCGGCCCAACACCCGCCAATGCCCCTTGCCGGTGGCAACGGTAAACCCCAGGTCAGTCTCGGTGACGGCCTCGGACCCGTGCAGCGTGGCCAACCAATCCTTCACCGCGGGCTGGTCGGCAGGCTCCGCCAGTATCGTGGCCGAGACGAACCCGTGCGCGCCGTTCGGGTGGTTCATCCAGCTGGGAAATTCGATGAGGTCGCGCCGGTGCTGCTGGCAGGCGAACATCGACAGGCGCGGAAGGCCGGGCCTGGTGAAAATCTTCAGCGTGGTCGCGGTGCGGTCGGGTGTGCCGTCGTCACGGGTCACGTCTCGGCCGAACTCAACGGTGCCCTCGCAGCGCCCGCCGCGGGCGACCACCGCCGCCTCATCTGCCGCCGCATCGGTCGAATTCAATGCAGAGAGCGACACCCCTTCGCGCTGTGCCAGCCAGCGTTGGATGTGGAGACCGAAACAAAAATCCCCCGCCGCATAGCCACTAAGCAGCGCCTCATCACCGATGCCTACCAGCTCCAGCAACTGGTTCTTGAAGATGACCAGCGCAGTCGAGGTCCCCCATGGGTGCATCCCCGGCGGCTTCATCAGAAAGCCGAGCGACAGATAGGTCTCGCGGGTGGCCGCGAGGTTGCGCACGCAGACGAGCGGGTGATCGATACCGAGCGCAGTCACGTCTCGCGCCCCTTCAGTTCCACGAGCGCAGGGAACCCCGCGAACCGGCCCGCACCCCGGTCGGTGGCGCGCGGTCCAGTAACCACGTGACCGGCTGGTACATCCCTGGTGACGATCGCCCCGGCGGCCACGGTCGCTCCTGCCCCCACCTCAACCGGCCCAAGGATTAGCGCCCCCGCCCCGATGACCGCACCGCGGCGCACCCTCGGGTGGCGCCCCGCGCCCATGTCGACGAAATTCGATCCCAGCGTGACACCATGCCAAAGGCTGACATCCTCCTCGATGACAGTGGTCTGACCGATCACCAGTCCCAGCCCGTGGTCGAGCCAGACACCGCGCCCGATCTGCGCTTGCGGCCAGATCTCAACCGAGAGGGCACGGGTGAATTGCGCCTTTATGGCAAGCGCCAGCGTCTCACGTCCCGCCAACCAGAGCGCATGGCTGAGCCGGTAGGACAAAAGCGCGTGGTAACCGTTTGCAAACAGCAGCACCTGCGGCGCTCCACCGGGTTGATCGTCGCGCGCGCTGGTGACCAGCAAATCGTCAAGCGAAGTCTCCAGCAGATCGGCATCGTGGCGAAACAGCTCGACCGCCAACGCGCGCAGCCAGGACCGCGCCGTTCCCTCGGGCAGGCAGGCTGCCAGCGCCGCGCCCAGCAGGTCGGGCAGATCCGCCAGCTCACCCGCGTCGATCCCGAGCAATGCCGACAGCCCCGGCTCCGCGGTGAGCAGGTCACAGGTGTCTGGCAGAAGCATCTGCTTTAGGTGATTGGCGCGCATCGGGCCTCGGCTGGGGTCACAGGTCTGCGCAAATCTGCCCCGAGGACGGTGCTGCACACAAGAGCAGAAATGCCCTCGCCGTGTTGCCTTGAGGAGAACACCAGGACTCGGCGAATGCACGCCCAGCGGGCGGCGCCACATGTCAGCACGGACAGTCGGCCCGAGGCCCCGGTTTACCTTGTGGAAAGCGATGCGGACCGACGCTACGGGACTGAGACCGACCAAGACATTTGCGACTTCGTTCGCAGCAGTCCCGTGGCACAGAACCCCGAACCTCCGATCCTGCCCTTTACCGGACCCGCGTTGCTGACGCTCCCTTGCGGATAGGCTGCTCTACTTGCGACGCTGCCAGTGGTCCGACGGCAGCTAAGCACCGCTAGGTGGCCCACGGTCAGGTAGGTTCTGTCAATCGCATACACAGGCGCTTGGCCGTTTGCGCCAGTGCTGCGTCGCCGGGACACGGGGGCATGGCAAATGCGTCAATCCCCTGTTCGATATAGCGCGCGGACGTGACATCGTGCCGGTGGAACATCGGCACCACGTGCGCGTGCGCATGTTGCACGTGGATGCCGGTAAAAAAGAACGACACGCGTTCGACAGCCCATTCCCGTTTCATAGCGCGCGCCAGCTGCTGCCCCACGGCCATGATCCGCCCGGCGGTTTCCGTCGGCAGGTCTTCGAACCAGGGGTGATGGTGCTTGGGGATCACCAATGCGTGTCCTTCGCGGATCGGGTGCAGATCCAGAAACGCAAGAACGAGATCATCTTCGAACAGCTTGTGGGCGGCAAGCTGACCCTCCGCAATCCGGCAAAAAATACAGTCGTCAGCCACCCATCCCTCCGTCAGCCGGTGTTCTATCCGACAGAGGGTACAACGCCCGGCGCCAACCACAAGCCACTTTGGGACTGGCGCAGGCGGCGGGCACATTCGTCGCATCAGCTCGGCAGGTGCGCGGGTGTCGTTCGGGACCCAAGTACCGAAAAACTGGTGGTTTCTGCCATTTCTTAACCTTTTGCCGTTACCTAGTACTCAGTTGAACTGAAGGAATTTGCCGTGCGGGATCCTAAAAAAGTCGATGCCGAGGGCTCAGCGCTGGGTCCAAACAGTCATCAAGCCGCTGAGGAGCGTCGGGAAACTGATGCCATTGACCAGAGTGACCTTGTCTCTGACACGCCGCTTCTGCCCGCAGACGGGGCGGCACTTTCGGCCTTCTCTCCAAAGCACTCCGCACTTGGCATGTATGCTGAGGACCCCGGAAATTCCGGCTGGCGAATTCTGCCCCCTGCAACGGATCCGTCGCGCGTGGCCCGGCCGGAACACCCCGCGCAATTGTCCGAGGAAAGCGGGGCTTCGGCACAAAGCGCCGCCAAGCCCTCTGCGCACGACAACGACGCTGCGGACACAACGCAGGCGCCACACCACCACAGCACTGCCAACGCTGAGGCAAGCCCCACGCAGATGCGGGTTTCCAATCCGAACCCCGCGCAAGAGGCCGCCCCACGAGAAGAGACGCCGTCGGCTCCCGTGACAGATCCCGCGCGTCCGGAAAGTTCCGGAGATGGCTCGGACGTCCGTCTGAGCGCAGAACCGACCCCCACACGGCACGAGGAACCGCTCAGCGACCCGGCCCCCGAACCGCAACCGGTGGAGGACCCCACCCCAGAGGACGAGCCCGCAACCGACCCGGAGCCCAAACCGCAACCGGTGGAGGACCCCGCACCGGAAGACGAGCCCGCAACGGACCCGGAGCCCGAACCGCAACCGGTGGAGGACCCCGCACCGGAAGACGAGCCCGCAACCGACCCGGAGCCCGAGCCGCAACCGGTGGAGGACCCCGCCCCGGAAGAAGAGCCCGCAACGGACCCGGACCCCGAGCCGCAACCGGTGGAGGACCCCGCACCGGAGGCCGAGCCCGCAACGGACCCGGACCCCGAGCCGCAACCGGTGGAGGTCTCCGCCTCGGAAGACGAGTCCGCAACCGACCCGGAGCCCAAGCCGCAACCGGTGGAGGTCTCCGCCTCGGAAGACGAGCCCGCAACGGACCCGGACCCCGAACCGCAACCGGTGGAGGACCCCGCACCGGAGGACGAGCCTGAAACCGATCCGGAGCCCGATCCGCAACCGGTGGAGGAACCCGCACCGGAAGACGAGCCCGCAACGGACCCGGAGCCCGAACCGCAGCCGGTGGAGGAACCCGCACCGGAAGACGAGCCCGCAACGGACCCGGAGCCCGAACCGCAGCCGGTGGAGGACCCCGCACCGGAAGACGAGCCCGCAACGGACCCGGAGACCGAACCGCAACCGGTGGAGGACCCCGCACCGGAAGACGAGCCCGCAACCGACCCGGAGCCCGAGCCGCAACCGGTGGAGGTCTCCGCCTCGGAAGACGAGCCCGCAACGGACCCGGAGCCCGAACCGCAACCGGTGGAGGAATCCGCACCGGAAGACGAACCCGCAACGGACCCGGCCCCCGAACCGCAACCGGTGGAGGACCCCGCACCGGAAGACGAGCCCGCAACGGACCCGGAGCCCGAGCCGCAACCGGTGGAGGACCCCGTACCGGAAGACAAGCCCGCAACGGACCCGGACCCCGAGCCGCAACCGGTGGAGGACCCCGTACCGGAGGCCGAGCCTGCAACGGACCCGGAGCCCGAACCGCAACCGGTGGAGGAACCCGCACCGGAAGACGAGCCTGTAGCCGATCCGGAGCCAGAACCAGAGGAGGAGCCTGAAGGACTCTTCCTAAGAGGCACGGACGACGAAGATCAGTTGGTTGGCGGCGGGGGAGCCGACACCATCGAAGGCAACCGCGGCGACGACGACCTCTCGGGTGGTGCGGGCGACGACACCTTCCTGGTCTACGGATCCTCCGCGGGCACCGATCAGATCGACGGCGGCGAAGGCCATGACGTGCTGCATGGCAGCCGCTATGGCGATACCTTCCGGGTGACCGACGGACTTGGCAATCTGACCTCCGTCGAGGAAATCCGCGGCGGCGATGGCTATGATGTCATCGCGGGCACCGCCGACGGCGAGACGCTGGACTTCTCCAGCGGCATCCAGCTGACCGAGATCGAGGAGATCGACGCGGGCGACGGTGACGACACCGTGATCGGCACCGATCAGGACGACACCATCGAAGGCAACCGCGGCGACGACGACCTCTCGGGCGGTGCGGGCGACGACACCTTCCTGGTCTACGGATCCTCCGCGGGCACCGATCAGATCGACGGCGGCGAAGGCCATGACGTGCTGCAGGGCAGCCGCTATGGTGACACCTTCCGGGTGACCGACGGACTTGGCAATCTGACCTCCGTCGAGGAAATCCGCGGCGGCGATGGCTATGATGTCATCGCGGGCACCGCCGACAGCGAGACGCTGGACTTCTCCAGCGGCATCCAGCTGACCGAGATCGAGGAGATCGACGCGGGCGACGGTGACGACACCGTAATCGGCACCGATCAGGACGACACCATCGAAGGCAACCGCGGCGACGACGACCTCTCGGGCGGTGCGGGCGACGACACCTTCCTGGTCTACGGCTCCTCCGCGGGCACCGATCAGATCGACGGCGGCGAAGGCCATGACGTGCTGCAGGGCAGCCGCTATGGCGATACCTTCCGGGTGACCGACGGCCTCGGGAATCTGACCTCCGTCGAGGAGATCCGCGGCGGCGACGGCTATGACGTCATCGCGGGCACCGCCGACAGCGAGACGCTGGACTTCTCCAGCGGCATCCAGCTGACCGAGATCGAGGAGATCGACGCGGGCGACGGTGACGACACCGTGATCGGCACCGATCAGGACGACACCATCGAAGGCAACCGCGGCGACGACGACCTCTCGGGCGGTGCGGGCGACGACACCTTCCTGGTCTACGGATCCTCCGCGGGCACCGATCAGATCGACGGCGGCGAAGGCCATGACGTGCTGCAGGGCAGCCGCTATGGTGACACCTTCCGGGTGACCGACGGACTTGGCAATCTCACTTCCGTCGAGGAAATCCGCGGCGGCGATGGCTATGATGTCATCGCGGGCACCGCCGACAGCGAGACGCTGGACTTCTCCAGCGGCATCCAGCTGACCGAGATCGAGGAGATCGACGCGGGCGACGGTGACGACACCGTGATCGGCACCGATCAGGACGACACCATCGAAGGCAACCGCGGCGACGACGACCTCTCGGGCGGTGCGGGCGACGACACCTTCCTGGTCTACGGCTCCTCCGCGGGCACTGACCAGATCGACGGCGGCGAAGGCCATGACGTGCTGCAGGGCAGCCGCTATGGTGACACCTTCCGGGTGACCGACGGACTTGGCAATCTGACCTCCGTCGAGGAAATCCGCGGCGGCGATGGCTATGATGTCATCGCGGGCACCGCCGACAGCGAGACGCTGGACTTCTCCAGCGGCATCCAGCTGACCGAGATCGAGGAGATCGACGCGGGCGACGGTGACGACACCGTGATCGGCACCGATCAGGACGACACCATCGAAGGCAACCGCGGCGACGACGACCTCTCGGGCGGTGCGGGCGACGACACCTTCCTGGTCTACGGCTCCTCCGCGGGCACTGACCAGATCGACGGCGGCGAAGGCCATGACGTGCTGCAGGGCAGCCGCTATGGTGACACCTTCCGGGTGACCGACGGACTTGGCAATCTGATCTCCGTCGAGGAAATCCGCGGCGGCGATGGCTATGATGTCATCGCGGGCACCGCCGACAGCGAGACGCTGGACTTCTCCAGCGGTATCCAGCTGAGCGAGATCGAGGAGATCGACGCAGGTTACGGCGATGACACCGTCATCGGCACCGATCAGGACGACACCATCGATGGCAACCGTGGCGACGACGACCTTTCGGGCGGCGCGGGCGACGATGTGTTGCAGGGGGGAGACGGCGACGACACGCTGCAGGGAGGCAGCGGCGATGACACCCTGAGCGGTGGCGCCGGTGACGACCTGTTCCTCTACGCGGCCGGCGACGGATCCGACGCGATCGACGGCGGCAGCGGCTGGCACGACACGATCCGCCTGGAAACCGGCGAAGGTGCCGCAGTGGCGGAGGGCAACACAGTGGAGGGTAACGGCTGGGTTTTGCAGGTTGAGACCGGATCCGTGGAAAATGTAGGGGACGGAATCGTCAATCTGTCGGAAGGCGCTTCCGGTAGGATCACATTCGACGACGGCGAGGAGATCGACTTCGACGGCATCGAAAACATCAGCTGGTAGTGCTTGGAAACACGCAGACTTTTCCATTTTTCCCAGTCGTTAACCTCCGACCGCTACGTTTGTTGCGGCAACTTCTTGAAAGGCTGAGCCTTGGCCGGAAAGTTTTTAACAGTATTTCGACGGCACCAGGTGCAGACCAGTGCCTCGGCGGAGATGGGAGCCGCGCTGGCAAATACGCTGGGGCTGGTTCTCCCGCTTATCACCATTCAGGTTTTTGACCGGGTGATCCCCAACAAGGCGACCGAAACGCTGATTGTGCTGGCTGTGATCCTTGTGGGAGCGGTTTTGGCTGAGGCCGCGGTCCGGATCGCGCTGGCCGGTCTGCAGTCCGCGTTTGCGATGCGCTACGAACTCGAGACCAAGCTGCGGCTCTTCGAGACGGTCCTGTACCAATCCGCCGACAGCGGACAGCAGGCACCGGCGCAGGCAGGGCAAGAGGCGCTTGAGACCATCGGCAAGGTGCAGCAGATGAATTCCGGCGGTCAACGGCTGTCGCTGGTCGATCTGCCGTTTGCCGGCGTGTTTCTGGCGGTTTTCTGGGTCATCGAGCCATGGCTCGCGGTAGCGATACTGGGCATTCTGGCAGCGGTTCTTATCCTGCGGTCGCAAGGTCGCAAGATGCTGCGCGACCTGAATGAGACCCGCCGCGACATCTCTGCGCGCTCCAGCAGTTTTGTCCTGGAAGTGCTGTCGGGCATTGAGCATCTCAAGGGTCTTGGCGCGGCGGAATTCATGATGCGCCGCCATGAAAGGCTGGTGGCAAGAGGGGCGGAAGTGACCCAGGAGCTGGTTTTTCGTCAAACCTCTGGCCGGGCCTCCGCGGAAGCGATCTCCAAGGCGGCACCGATGCTTATCGCCATGGTCGGCGCGCCCTTCGTGATCAACAGGACGCTGACCCCTGGGGAACTGGCCGCAACCATCCTGCTGTCAGGCCGCGTCATCGCCCCCTTTGTGAAATTGCAGGCGGCGCTCTCCGGAAACCTGGCGATCCGCCCGGCACTGGACCGGCTGGACAGCGCCCTGGCGGCCCCTAACGCTGTGGGAACGCTGCATCCAACAGAGCGGATCGAAAGCCTGGAACTGGTTGATCTGGATGTGCATTCTGCTGCCGGAAACCTCGTGTGTGAAGGGTTGAACCTGTCGCTACAGCAAGGAGAGACGATCGCCATCAGTGGTGCCAGCGGCAGCGGCAAGTCCACGTTGTTGAAAACGATGCTGGGTCAGCACAGCCCGAGTTCGGGCAAGGTTCTGGTCAACGGCGTTGACGTCTCCCGCTATCACCCGGATCACATCGCAAGCCGCTTTGCCTTCATGCAATCGGCGCCGGTGCATTCCTCGGGGAGCGTGATGGATGCGCTTACAGGGATGGGCGGAACAGCCCTTCTGCCCGACGCGCTTGAAATCGCCCGAGAACTGGGACTGGCTGACTACTTCGCCTCGCAGCCTGATGATTTCGTTGACAAATCCCTGAACGCAACCGGCGCGGACATTCCCGTGGCCGTGCAGTCGCAACTGCCGATGGTCGCGGCGCTGGTCAAGTCCCCCCAGGTCATCCTGTTTGACGAAGCCAATGCCCTGTTGGATTTCCGGTCTGACCGGCTACTGCTGGAGGCGCTGAAACGGCGGCGGCAGCACACGATCACAGTCCTTGTGACCCAGCGGCCATCCTTTGCTGCAATCGCCCACCGTCGGTTCCAACTTGAGAACGGCAATCTGACAGTTTCCCGTGATCTGTCCTCCGCATCGCTGCCCCGCACGGCGGCTGCCATCGACGCGGCTGGTGCAGCATGACCGCACAACTCCCGGCCCGTGATGGAAAACACGCCGCGTTCAGTGCCATGGGGCTGGATGCAATTGCGGACAGTATAGATACGAGCAAATGCTGGGGCGTGACATCCGATGACCCGGTGCTTGCTGCGGTGCTGCGAATATTGGCCACTTTCGGCTGGACTGGCTCCCGCGAGAGATTCGTGCGCGCCCTGCCGCATTTGCCGGACCGGCTGACGACCTCGGACCTGCGGTCAATCCTGTCACGGCTGGGCATATCCAGCACGCAAGGTCGCCTTGGCAACCGCCGGGTCGAAGACCTCGCCCCTGGAACGGCGCTGGTCCCTGACGACGGCCGCATTCTCGTGGTGGAGACCGATGCGGACGGCGGCGCCATCTTGCGCGAGGCTGCCACCGGGGAATGCTGCAAGAACGGGGTGACACCCCGGACCCTGACGCTGAGCTTCAGCAAACCCGCGCAAACACCGCCCGGCGGCTTTGTCAGGCAACTGGTAACACGGTTTCGGCAGAACTGGATACAGGCGCTTGCTGCAAAGACCGTCAGCAATGTAGCGGCATTGGTCATCGCCTTCGGCGTGATCGCCGTTTATGACGCGGTCATTCCGGCAGAGGCGCACGACACGCTCGCCTGGCTCGTGCTCGGCCTGGCCATGTTGTTGCTGCTGGACATGGGACTGCGCAATCTCAAGGCCCGCAGCCTTGCCCGCATCGCGGCCCGGATGGAGTTTCTCGTCGCGACCACCGTGCTGCGCAAGATTATCTCGCTGCCGCTTCAGAGCATAATTGCCAGCCCTGTCAGCAGTCAGGAAGCCCGGATCCGGCAGTTCAGCCGCATGGCCAGCCAGCTTGTTGGCAACGCGGCCGACGCCGTTGCCGATCTGCCGTTTTCCCTGCTCACCGTCGCGGCGATCTTTGCGATTGCGGGCCCGCTTGGCTTTGTTCCCGTTGTCCTGATGCTGGGTTTCGGCCTTCTTGCGGCCTTTCTGGTGCCGCGCCTGCGCCGCGCCGAGGCCGCCGCCCGGAGCGCCGCGGAGGAGGAAAACAGGGTCACCAGCGACCTGTTCCAGAACGCCGTTGCCATCCGCTGCGCCGGCGAGCAGCGGGCGTGGCGCGAACGCCTGGAGACCGTCAGCCGACGCAAGGCGATCGCGGGGCAACGCGCAGAGCTGGCGCAAAGCGTTATTGACGCCGTGTGCAAATCGGCGACCCCGGTGTCTGGTGGCCTGACAGCCCTGTTTGGTGCCTATCTAGTGATGGAGGGCAACCTGACCTCCGGCGCTTTGCTCGGCGCGGTAATGCTGACGTGGCGTGCGATCTCCCCGGTTCAATGCGCCTTTCTGCTGGCAACAAAATGGGCTGAGATCGCAGGTGTCGCGACCCAGCTGGACCGGCTTTCTACCCTGCGCGAGGAGCATGACCCCAAACGCGTGCATCATCGATACTCGGTCGACGGAGACATCGTTCTGAACGCCGTGGGCTTTCGCTATGGCAGCAAAAACACCCCCGCCCTGCGCGGTCTGAGCACGCGGATACCGCAAGGGGCCTTGGTTGCCGTCACCGGTCCATCGGCGGCTGGCAAGTCGACCTTTTTGCGGATGGTCGCGGGTCTTTTGCACCCGCAGACCGGCGTTCTGATGATTAACGGGGTCAACGCCAGCCAGATCCCGGTGTCCCAGCTGCGCCAGTTCATCAGCTATGTGCCAGCGCGGCCGGTGCTGGTGTATGGCTCCGTGGCGCAGAACCTGCGCCTCGCCTGCCCCTTTGCCACAGAGCCGCAGATGTTCGAGATCCTTGATGAACTCTCGCTGCGCGCTGCTGTCGAACAGCTGCCGAAGGGCATTCACACGGTGTTGACCGATCAGGTCCAAGCCACGCTGCCCAGCGGTTTCCGACAGTCGCTGGCCGTGGCGCAGGCGCTGCTGCGCGCACCGAAGATCCTGCTGCTGGACGACCCGGCCCAATCGCTCGACCGGGCTCTCGAAACCGCAATGATCGACGCCATCCAACGCCGCAAGGGAGATGTTACCACGCTGATGGTGACGCACCGCCCCAGCCACATCCGCCTTGCAGATCTCGAATTACCCCTGCGCGACGGCATGCCCCAGCCGACCAAGCGAAAGAAGGAAAAAGCCGCATGACAGGTCACAGCAATCCGGCGGCATCGACCGGCATGAAGCCCCCGGTCGGCAACGCTATTCAACGACGCGCGCTCCTGCTGGAGGCCGACCTCTCGGAACCCGCCGACACTAAAGGTTACGCCCGTCTGATCTGGCTCATCGCACTGGCCGCGGCGGGCTTTGTAGCATGGGCTGCGCTGACCCCGGTATACGAAACCGTGACCGGTGAAGGCCGTCTCATGCCCCTGGACGGCGTGCGCACCCTGCAAAGCGAACATGGCGGTCGTGTGACCGCCGTTCATGTGCGGCAAGGGTCGCAGGTGGGGGCTGGGGATCCTCTGGTCACCTTCGACCGTTCGCGCGACCTGCTGCAACTGGAGCAGCTGAAGGTGCGCGAAGCGGCGCTTCGACTGGAACTTGAGCTGCAAACCGCAATATTGAATGACACGGTATTCGCGCCCACAGGCGCCTCGAAGACCCAATTGAGCCAAAGCCAGCAGGTGTCCTTCAGGGCCGAGGCTGCGGCGGTCCGCTCCAGAATTGACCTGATCTCGGCGGATCTGGAGCTTGCCACAGCCCGCAAAGCTGAAGCGTCCGCACGTCTGGTAGAGCTGGAGCGACGGCGGGTTATTCTGGCCGAGCGGCTTGCGTCATTTGAGCGGTCCTTCAACAATGGCGGCTTCATCAGCCGACGCGACAAGGACCAGGCGGAGTTGAGCCTGATCGAAGTCCGAGAGCAAATCGCCGTGGCGAGGGCCGAGAAGCGCACCGCTGAGATCGGCATGCAGAAGGCCCGGCGCGAAAAGACCGAATACCTTGCCGACCGCAAAAGCACCGCCGCCCGGACCGTTGCCGATACAGAAGCAAAACTGGCGGAACTGGGCGAGGAAATCGCCCGGTATCAGCTGCGTGCGGACAGCGGGGTGCTGGTCAGCCCGTTTGACGGCGTGGTGCAGACGGTCGAGGTCGACACCAAAGGGCAGGTCATCAGCCCCGGCGGGGCCGTCGCCGAAGTTGTGCCAGAAGGCGCCGAATTGTTTGCCGAGGTTCTGATACCGGCCAGCCGGATCGGCGGTATCGAGCCGGGGTTTGACGGCGCCCTCAATCTGCTGACTTTCGACACGGCGCGGTTCGGTACCCTCGCTGCCACGGTGGCCTCTGTTTCGCCCAGTTCGGAGATTTTGGACAATGGCGAAGCCGCCTATCTGGTGCGGCTGCGTATCCTGCCGGAAATGGGCGCCAAACAGAAAGACCTGAAGCTGCGGCCAGGTTTGTCGGTCGCTGCGGACATTCGCCTCGGCAGCAAGACGGTGTTCGAGTATTTCCTGAAACCGCTGCGGGCGATCCGCACCGCCGCATTCTCTGAACAGTAACACCCCGCGGCCGCATGCCTGCCGGGCTGTCGGACAGGGATCAAGGTACTTGAGGATGCAGCGCCCCGGCGCGGTCCCCCTAAGGCCGCTGCACCTGCCCGCCCTGCTGACTTGCACCAGGGATCATCGCGGTCTGGATGGTTTCCAGATGCGCGCGCATTGCGGCAGCCGCCTGTGACGGGTCGCGGGCGGCCAGCGCATCCACGACGGCGCTGTGCTGGTCACTGTGAAGGGTCTGAAATTCATCCGGCGCGATGCTGCGATAGGTCCGGTCCCATTCCCGCTGCCAGGCCATACGGCGGCGAGTGCCGGAGAGATAGACCAGAAACCCGATCAGAACCGGATTTCGCGATGTCTCCGCGATTGCGCGGTGGAAGGCATCATCGGCCTGTTCACAGGCGGCCCGGTCCCGTGCGGCACGCCCCTGCGCGACCTTGTCCCGCAGATGGGCCACGTCCGCGGCGTCTACCACCAACGCGGCCTCTGCCGCGACTTGGGGTTCCAGCAGCAAACGGGCCCTGATAATATCCGGCGGCGTGGCTCCTTCGACCAGCAAAGTGTCGCGGATGGGCATATGCACCGGACGACGCCCACGAAATGTCCCCTGCCCGACATGCCGCCAGATTTCGCCCTCGGCCTCTAGCGCAGTATAGCAGGTCCGCAGGGTTTCCCGGCTGCAGTCCAGCATCGTACAGAGCACGCGCTCTGACGGCAGGCGATCGCCACTGACCGGAGCGAGACGGTCAATGACGTGCCGAAGCTGCACCAATACCTTTTCTGCCTTCCTTGCCACCTGGCGTCCTCGTACAGACCAATTTGCAGGCCAATCTAATCGGGGGCACGCAGGATGTCACCCGACAGGCGGACAGTCTGCTGCAACGGCTTCGGGCCTGGTAGCATGAGCGCGCGGTGTGGGCACCTTCTTTGGCGCCAGACGCAATGACGCCCCCTGTCGCCGGACCGGACTGGCCACACCTTGTTATTGCAGCCGAAACAGGCGAGGCCGACGCCGCCATGACAGCGGCGCCGGTCCGTACCAGTCCTTAGCCCGCCAGCGACGGCAGGTATAGGACAATGCCCGGAAAGGCCACCAACAGCGCGATGGTGACCGCATCGGCGATGAAAAACGGCGTCACACCGCGGAACACGTCCTGCACACTTAGATCATCGCGCACCCCGGCCACCACAAAGCAGTTCAGACCGATGGGCGGTGTGATCAGGCAAAATTCGGCCATTTTGACCACCAGGATGCCGAACCAGATCGCACACATCGGCCCGCTCATGCCAAAGGCGCTTTCGGCTGCGGCGACACTCTCGCCCCCGTTCAGCGCCATCACCGCCGGGTAGACCACTGGCAATGTCAGCAGCAGCATGCCGATCGCGTCCATGAACATGCCCAGCACCGCATAGGCCAGCAGGATACAGACCAGGATCAGCATCGGGCTCATCTCCAGCGCGGTGATCCAGTCGGAAAATGCCCCCGGAAGATCGGCGAACCCAAGGAAGCGCACGTAGATCAGCACCCCCCAGATGATGGTAAAGATCATCACCGTCAGCTTGGCCGTTTCCAGCAACGCCGATTTCAGCTCGGCCCATTTCATGCCGCGAAACACCGCCATGCAGAACACCACGAATGCCCCCAGCGCACCGCCCTCGGTCGGGGTGCCCCAGGCGTCGCCGCCAAAGGGGTTGTAGACAAAGCAGATGATGATCACGACGACGAAGATGATCGGCAGCGCGCCGGGCAAGGCGGCAAAACGCTGGCCCCAGGTAAATCCACGCACCGGCGGGCCGACAGATTTGAAGATCAACGCGATGCCGACGATCAGCATGCCGTAGATCAGCGCCGAAAAGGCACCGGGGATGAAGCCGGCGAGCAGCAGCTTGCCCACGTCCTGTTCGACAATGATCGCATAGATCACCAGGATCGCCGAGGGCGGGATCAGCGAGGCCAGCGTGCCACCCGCCGCCACGACCCCGGCCGCGAACTGTTTGTTGTAGCCAATCTTCAGCATCTCAGGGATGGCGATGCGGGCAAAAACGGCGGAGGTCGCCACGCTGGCGCCTGACACCGCCGCAAAGCCAGCGGTGGCAAAGACGGTCGAGACCGCCAAGCCCCCCGGCAGCCAAGCGATCCAGCGCTTGGCTGCCTCGAACAACGCGCGGGTGAGGCCTGCGTAATAGGCGAGATAGCCAATCAGGATAAACGTCGGGATCAGCGACAGCGCCTGGCTGGAGACCTTGGAATGTGGCACCTGGCCTGCGATCTTGACCGACACCGTCAGCGCCTTGCCGAACCGCGCCGGGTCATAGCCGAACTTGGCCCAGAAAATCCACACCAGGCCGATCAGACCGGCAAGACCGGCAGCAAAGGCCACCCGCATCCCCAGCACCACCATCAGCAGCAGAGCGCCCGTTACCCACAGGCCGATTTCAATCGGTTGCATATTATCTACCTCTGCCCGTTGCTGCTGCCGTCGGCCTCGCTGTCATGACCGGCCAGTTGTTCCGCTTCAGCCGCGGCCTGCTCTGCCGCGCTCAGGATCAGCGGCACAGCCACCGGCGTCTCCAGCCCCAGCACCAGAGCCCGGCCATATCCCCACACCTGCAACAGCAACCGCAGTGCCAGTACGCCAAAGGCCACCGGCGCCAACAGTTTCGCGGGCCAGATCGGCAGGCCGATGTCGATGGAGCTGTCCCGGCTCCACAACGGCGCGGCAAAATCAAAGGAGCGCACAAAATGCGCCCAGCTGCCCCAGATCAGCGCCAGGATCAGGAGCAGGATCAAGAGCACCGAGATCAGTTCAAACAGCCACAGCGCGCGACCGCGCAGCGCGCCGATAAGGATGTCCATACGGATATGGCCGCCACCGCGTTGCACGTAGGCGATGCCCATGAAGGCAATCAGCGGCATGATCTGCTCAATCCAGTCGACATAGCCGGGCAAGGGCGCGTTGGCGGCATTGCGCCCGCCCACCGACACCACCGCCAGTATCATCAACGAGAACACCGCCAGACCGCTCAGCAGCGCCAGCAGCCGCTCGATGTTCAACAAGTTTCGGTCCAGCCTGCTGATCAGGCTGCCGTCCTCCAGGACTGCTGCGCCAGCTGCCATCCCCTGTCCCCATCTGTTAGTATATCCATGAGACGAAAAAGGGCCGGAGCGCTGCCGCCCGGCCCTTTTACATGTCGTGTCAGTCTCAGCTGCCCGACCGGACGTCGTTCAGCGTCTTCTGCACCAGGTCGTACAGCTCCTGCGCGGGCAGACCCTGGGCGCTCATGTCCTCGATCCACTGCTCGCGGATCGGATCGGCGGCCACCTTGCGGAACTCGGCCAGGGTCTCGTCGGAGATGGTGACTTTTTCGACGCCCTTTTCTTCCAGCACACTGTCCCATTTGTCCAAGAGCGCACCGTAGTTGTCGAGGTAATGCGCGATGGCCTCATCAACCGAGCTGTCCAGCGCCTCGCGCTCGGCGTCACTGAGCATCTCATACGCGTCGATGTTGACCACCACCGGGCAGTTCACGGTGCCGGGGTTCAGGTTCTCGGTCCACCAGTCGGCGCGGTTGATGGTGCCGAAGGCCAGATGCGCGTGCTGGGCAAAGGACACGGTGTCGACCACCCCCGATTCCATCGCGTTATAGGCCTCTGTTGCAGTCACCGAGGTCGGCACAGCGCCCACCGCCGAGAAGGCCTTGCCGATGCCACCGGTCGCCCGCACGCGCATGTCTTTGAACTCGGACAGCTCGTCGCGCGGCTCGCCGGTGCCGACGATGTTGTACTGCGGCATCGGCGAGGTCATCAGCAGCTTGGCGTTCCAGCGCGCCAGATCCGCCTGCACCGCCGGGTGGGCATAAACCGCATTGGCCACGGCCACCTCTTCTTCCAGCGTGTTCACGCCGAGGAACGGCAGCTCCAGCACGGTGATCGACGGGTTCTTGTCGCGATGATAGCCGGCGCAGAACTGCGCCATCTCGAAGGCTCCGATGGAGATACCGTCGAGGTTCTCCTTGTTCTTGGACAGGCCGCCATAGCTGATGTTCAGGGTGAACTCGCCGTCCGTCTTTTCGGAAACCAGCTCAGCCAGCTTTTCCACGTGTTCCGTGAAGGCGCGGCGTTTGCCCCACAGCGACACGTTCCATTCAGTTGCCGCAGCTTCGCCCGCGAGTGCAACGCCAGCAGTTGCCGCCACAGCGGCGGTCAGAAATTTGTTCATGGTGTAACTCTCCCGAATTGCGCCCTTATTGACCCGGCCACCAGCCGGAGAGGTGCGCTTGGATGCAAGGCTAGCGGCAAGGTTTCGTGCTGCCAAGCCCTAAGACGGCAATCAAGCGCACGGCGGTGTGCCCGGCCATCAGGCACAATATGTCGCAGGCCGGTGGCAGGTGTTTTGCCAATGCGCCGCAACCGGACGCCGGTAATGGGCCTGATTGCAGGAAACCGGAGACGGGACTTATTTACACGCAAAACCCTGCATTTACCGGCCTCGATTGTAAGAATTGGTCGAATTTTTACACACAACACCAGGCATCGGAAATTCATTCACAAGCAAATGCTGGAAATCCAGTTGGTTATTCACAAATTTTCAACCTGCCGTATTATCAGGCATAGGAGGAAACGGTTTGACAGCCACGACACAGCGTTGTCGTTTGTCTTGCCAATATATTTCTGGGAGGAAACCGAATGAACGCGCTGCACGCAGACGCCGTCTATCCGCCATCCGATGACACCGTTGACCGCGCGCATGTTAATGCCGCCAAATACCAGGAGTTGTATGACGCCTCGCTGGCCGACCCCGAAGCCTTCTGGGCGGAACAGGGCAAGCGTATCGACTGGATCAAGCCCTTCACCACGGTGAAGGACGTGAACTTCGACTTCGGCAATGTCACGATCAACTGGTATTCCGACGGCACCCTGAATGTCTCCTCCAATTGCATCGACCGGCACCTGAAGACCCGCGGCGATCAGACCGCGATCATCTGGGAACCGGATGATCCGAATGAACCCGCGCAGCACATCACCTACAAGGAGCTGCACAGCAACACCTGCCGCATGGCAAATGTGCTGAAAGATCTGGGCGTTGCCAAAGGCGACCGGGTGGTGATCTATCTGCCGATGATCCCCGAAGCCGCCTATGCCATGCTGGCCTGCGCACGGATCGGCGCAATTCACTCCATTGTCTTTGCGGGCTTCTCTCCCGACGCTCTGGCGGCCCGTGTGAACGGCTGCGACGCCAAGGTGCTGATCACCGCCGACGAGGCGCCGCGTGGTGGCCGCAAGACGCCGCTCAAATCCAACGCTGACGCAGCGCTGCTGCACGCCAAGGACACGGTGAAATGCCTAGTGGTCAAACGCACCGGCGGCCAGACCAACTGGGTTGAGGGGCGCGACTGCGACTACAACGCGCTGGCAAAAGATGCGGCTGACACCTGCGAACCCGCCGAGATGAACGCAGAAGACCCGCTGTTCATCCTCTACACCTCCGGTTCCACCGGCCAACCCAAGGGCGTCGTGCATACGTCCGGCGGCTATCTGACCTATGCGGCGCTGACCCATGAGGTGACGTTCGATTACCACGACGGCGACATCTATTGGTGTACGGCGGATGTGGGCTGGGTCACCGGCCACAGCTATATCGTCTATGGCCCGCTGGCCAATGGCGCCACAACGCTGATGTTCGAGGGCGTGCCGACCTACCCCGACGCCAGCCGTTTCTGGCAGGTTTGCGAAAAGCACAAGGTGAACCAGTTCTACACCGCCCCCACCGCGATCCGCGCGCTGATGGGGCTGGGCGACAGCTTCGCCGAGGGCTGCGACCTCTCCAGCCTGAAACTGCTCGGCACCGTGGGCGAGCCGATCAACCCCGAAGCCTGGGAATGGTATCACAATGTCATCGGCAAGGGCACCGTGCCGATCGTCGACACCTGGTGGCAAACCGAAACCGGCGGCCATCTGCTGACACCCTTGCCCGGCGCCCACGCACTGAAGCCCGGCTCCGCGATGAAGCCCTTCTTTGGCATTCAGCCTGTGGTTCTGGACCCCACCAGCGGGGTTGAGATCGAAGGCAACGGCGTTGAGGGTGTTCTGTGCATCAAGGACAGCTGGCCGGGCCAGATGCGCACGGTCTGGGGTGACCATGAGCGGTTCGAGAAGACCTACTTCTCCGACTACAAGGGCTATTACTTCACCGGCGACGGCTGCCGCCGCGACGAGGACGGCGACTACTGGATCACCGGTCGCGTTGACGACGTGATCAACGTCTCCGGCCACCGCATGGGCACGGCCGAGGTCGAAAGCGCGCTGGTCGCCCATGACGCCGTGGCCGAGGCCGCCGTGGTGGGCTTTCCGCACGACATCAAGGGCCAGGGCATCTACTGCTACGTGACCCTGATGTCCGGCCGCGAGCCCTCCGAGGAGCTGCGCAAGGAGCTGCGGGCCTGGGTGCGGACCGAGATCGGCCCGATCGCCTCTCCGGACGTGATCCAATGGGCGCCCGGCCTGCCGAAAACCCGCTCGGGCAAGATCATGCGCCGCATCCTGCGCAAGATTGCCGAGAACGACTTTGACAGCCTTGGCGACACCTCGACCCTGGCCGACCCGTCGGTGATGGAAGATCTGATCGCAAACCGGACAGCCAAGGGGTGATGGACAGATGACCATGGCAGTGATGACCCGCCCCGCCGTCCTGATCCTGCTGGGGCCTCCGGGTGCCGGCAAGGGCACCCAGGCGCGGATGCTGGAGGAAAAATTTGGCTACGTGCAGCTGTCCACCGGCGACCTTCTGCGCGCGGCGGTGGCGGCGGGCACGCCTGCGGGCCTTGCCGCGAAGGCGGTGATGGAGGCAGGCCAGCTGGTCAGCGACGAGATCGTGATCAACATCCTGCGCGACCGCATGGCAGAGCCGGACTGCGCCAAGGGCGTGATCCTCGACGGCTTCCCGCGCACCACCGTGCAGGCAGCCGCGCTGGACGATCTCCTTGCGGAAAACGGCCAGAAAATCAACGCCGCCATCAGTCTGGAGGTGGATGACGCCGCCATGGTCGACCGCATTTCGGGCCGTTTCACCTGCGGCACCTGCGGCGAGGGCTATCACGACACCTTCAAGCAGCCCGCCAAGGCAGGCACCTGCGACAAATGTGGCGGCACGGAGATGAAGCGCCGCGCCGATGACACGGCCGAGACCGTCGCCAGCCGATTGGAGGCCTATCACGCGCAGACTGCGCCGCTGATTACCTATTACGGCGGCAAGGGCGTGCTGAAGACGACAAATGCCATGGGCGGCATCGACGACATCGCCCAGGACATGGCGGCCATCGTGACGACGGCCACCAGCTAACGACCAAGAAACGGGGCCGGTGCGAACCGCGCCGGACCCCGTCTTATCCGACATGGAAATACCCGCTGGAACCGGCAGGCCCCGTGCCCGCCGGACCAGAGGTTTCATGCCTGCGCGCCCTGATCTGCGCCGGGCAAACGGAGAGCGTGTGCCTAACCCCAGGGTGGGGCCACACAGGAGAGGAAGAAGGAGGATCCGCTGATGGCGGAACAAACCACACATTCTGCGCAGACCGCCGAGTCCGACAAGGGCTACTGGGCGGCAAACGTGCGCATCATTCTTGTCAGCCTGGTGATCTGGGCTGTCGTGTCATTTGGCTTTGGCATCCTGCTGCGCCCGATGCTGTCCGGCATCAAGGTGGGCGGCAGTGACCTGGGCTTCTGGTTTGCCCAGCAGGGATCCATCCTGGTGTTTCTGGGCCTGATCTTTTTCTACGCGTTCCGGATGAACAAGCTGGACCGCGAATTCGGCGTGGAGGAAGAGTAAGATGGACCAGTTTACCATCAACCTGCTGTTTGTGGGCGCGTCCTTCGCGCTCTACATCGGCATCGCGATCTGGGCCCGGGCGGGCTCCACATCGGAATTCTATGCCGCGGGCCGGGGCGTTCACCCGGTCACCAACGGCATGGCCACCGCGGCGGACTGGATGTCGGCGGCATCCTTTATCTCGATGGCGGGCCTCATTGCCTTTACCGGTTATGACAACTCGACCTTCCTGATGGGCTGGACCGGCGGCTACGTGCTGCTGGCGCTGCTGCTGGCGCCTTATCTGCGCAAGTTCGGCAAGTTCACCGTCTCCGAGTTCATCGGCGACCGGTTCTACTCCCCGACCGCGCGAGTCGTCGCCGTGATCTGCCTGATCGTCGCCTCGACCACTTACGTGATCGGCCAGATGACCGGCGTGGGCGTGGCCTTCGGCCGCTTCCTGGAGGTCTCCAACACCGCGGGCCTTCTGATCGGTGCCTGTGTGGTCTTTGCCTATGCCGTCTTCGGCGGCATGAAGGGCGTGACCTACACGCAGGTGGCGCAATACTGCGTGCTGATCATGGCCTACACCATTCCGGCTATCTTCATCTCGCTGCAGCTGACCGGCAACCCGATCCCGGCTCTGGGCCTGTTCGGAGACCACGCGGCAAGCGGCGAGCCGCTTCTGGCCAAGCTGGACGCAATCGTCACCGAGCTGGGCTTCAACGAGTACACCGCGCATCACTCCGACACCTTCAACATGGTTCTGTTCACCCTGTCGCTGATGATCGGCACCGCGGGCCTGCCCCACGTCATCATGCGCTTCTTCACCGTGCCCAAGGTGGCTGATGCCCGCTGGTCGGCCGGCTGGGCGCTGGTGTTCATCGCGCTGCTGTACCTGACAGCCCCGGCTGTTGGGGCCATGGCGCGTCTGAACATCACCGAGATGATGTGGCCCAACGGCGGCATCGAAGGGGGCGCCGTAACCGTCCAGCAGATTGAAGACGACCCCAAGTACGACTGGATGGCGACCTGGCAGAAAACCGGCCTGCTGGCATGGGAAGACAAGAACGGCGACGGTGCGATCCAGTATTACAACGACCAAAGCGCCGACCTGCAAGCCACCGCTGAGGCCAACGGCTGGGCCGGCAATGAGCTGACCAACTTCAACCGAGACATCCTGGTTCTGGCCAATCCGGAAATAGCCAATCTGCCCAGCTGGGTGATCGGCCTGGTGGCGGCCGGGGGTCTGGCGGCGGCGCTGTCCACGGCGGCAGGCCTGTTGCTGGCGATCTCCTCGGCGGTGTCACACGACCTCATTAAAGGCTCGATCAACCCGCAAATCTCCGAAAAGGGTGAGCTTCTGTCGGCCCGTATTGCCATGGCCGTTGCGATTGCGGTGGCGACCTATCTGGGCCTCAACCCGCCCGGTTTTGCGGCGCAGACCGTGGCGCTGGCCTTTGGTCTGGCAGCGGCTTCGATCTTCCCGGCGCTGATGATGGGCATCTTCACCAAGGTGAACAACAAGGGCGCCGTGGCGGGCATGCTGGCAGGTCTGATCGTGACGCTGGTCTATATCTTCCTGCACAAGGGCTGGCTGTTCATCCCCGGCACCAACTCCTTCACCGATGCGGATCCGCTGCTGGGCACCGTCAAATCGACCTCCTTTGGGGCGATTGGCGCGATGGTCAACTTTGCGGTGGCCTTCGCGGTGTCGAAATCGACGCAGGCCATCCCGGCCGAGATCGAGGAGCTGGTCGAGAGCGTGCGCATCCCGCGTGGTGCAGGCACGGCGCAGGACCACTGATCCCCGACGGGGCGGGCCGTTCTCCCTGCGGCCCGCCTCTCTCCTCATGGTCCCGTCCGGTTCACACGCGGCGGGACCATTTTTCCAGATCGCAAGCAGGTACCACCATGCCCCTTTCCGACGCCGCCCTGCTTCGTTTCCTCACCTCGGTTCACCCTTACGACAGTCTCGATCCGACGATGCTACAGCAGCTGGCACCCCGGTTCCGCTTGATCGAAATTACCGCAGACGCCCCCGTCTACGCGTTCAACGCAGAGCTGGACGGGCTCTACCTGGTCCACAGCGGCGAGGTGGAGGTCAGGGATGAAAACAACATTCCCGTCTCGATCCTCGGGCCTCGAAATTCCTTTGGCGAACGCGGCCTGACCCGCGGCGGCCGCGCTGTCACCTCGGCCCGGGCGACCGTCGACAGCCTGCTGCTGTTGCTGCCAACGAGGGATTTCCACGACCTGATGGCCAGCCAGCCGCAGGTGGCGCGGTTCTTTGACCGGCGCCGCCCCGGGAGCGTCGACGACAGCAGCCTGGCCACCACCCGGGTCGAGGCGATCATGACCCGCGCGCCCGTTACCTGCTCCAGCGGGCTGACCTGTCAAGGCGCGGCGCAATTGATGCGGGATCACCGCATATCCTCAGTCTGCGTCACCGACGGCGACCGGTTACAGGGCATCCTGACCACCCGCGACCTGGCCGCAAGGATCCTGGCTGCGGGCAAGCCCTTTTCGCCCCCTGTCGCCACCGTGATGACCCCGGATCCGCTGACGCTGGATGCGTCGGCCCTTGGGTCGGACGTGCTGCACCTGATGATGGAACACGGCATTGGCCACATCCCGGTGATGCAGCACGGCGTGTTGGCGGGCATTGTCACCCAGACCGATTTGACCCGCTTTCAGGCCATCAGCTCAGCCGAGCTGGTCGGCGCAGTGGCCCGCGCCGCCAGCGCCGAGGACATGGCCAGCGTCACCCGCGAAATCCCCCGTCTGCTGCGGCAACTGGTGGCCGCGGGCAACCGCCATGAAGTCATCACCCGGCTGATAACGGACATTGCCGATGCCGTGACCCGCCGCCTGCTCGCGCTGGCCGAAACGGAGCTGGGCCCGCCGCCGGTGCCCTATCTGTGGCTGGCCTGCGGATCACAGGGGCGGCGCGAACAGACCGGCGTGTCCGATCAGGACAATTGCCTGATCCTGTCCGACGAGGTGGCGTCCGGCGATGAGACCTATTTCGCACGGGTTGCAGATATTGTCTGCTCCGGGCTGAACACCTGTGGCTATGTCTATTGCCCCGGCGACATGATGGCGTCCAATCCCCGATGGCGGCAGCCCTTGCACATCTGGCGCAGCTATTTTCGCAACTGGATCGCCCGCCCCGACCCGGAGGCGCAGATGCTGGCATCGGTGATGTTCGACCTGCGCCCGATTGGCGGAGACGCGCGCCTGTTCGAAAACCTGCACCGCGGCACCCTTGCCGCGGCTGCGGCCAATTCGATCTTCACCGCGCATATGATTGCGAATTCACTGAAGCACACGCCCCCGCTGGGGCTGCTGCGCGGGCTGGCGACCATTCGCACCGGCGAGCACCGCAACCAGATCGACATGAAGCACAACGGCGTGGTGCCGGTGGTGGACCTTGCCCGCATCTACGCATTGCAGGGGCAGCTGGTCGAGGTCAGCACCCGTGCGCGGCTGACGGCAGCGCAAGCGGCGGGCATCCTCAGCCCCTCTGGCGCGCGGGATTTGCTGGATGCCTATGATCTGATTGCACAGACTCGGTTGGAGCACCAAGCGGCCCAAATTCGCGGTGGAAGCCCCCCGGACAACTACCTGTCGCCTGCGGACCTGTCCGATTTTGAGCGAAGTCATCTGCGCGACGCCTTTGTTGTGGTAAAAACGATGCAATCGGCTGTTGGGCATGGCAAAGGGATGCTCAGCTGACGTCAGCCAGGGCGGCTGTGCGGCGCGGCTTTGGCGAGAGTATCTTGGGAAAGATGAAAACGGCCCCGAGCCATTGGAGTGAAAAGCATGTTTCTGGAACTGATCGGCGTTATATTTGCAGGCATCGCCGCCGCCGGAGCAGTGATGCTGCTGGCCAAGCTGCTGCGCGGGCGTCTGCCACGCTGGCTGGCGCCGGTTGCGGCCGGTCTGGCGATGATCGTCGCCACCGTCACCTCCGAATACGGCTGGTATACGCGCACCAAGGCGGCCCTGCCGGACGGCCTGGTGGTCACCCAAACCGTAGAGAACCGCAGTTTCTACAGGCCCTGGACCTATGCGGCCCCCTATGTCGACCGCTTCGCGGCGTTGGATACCGCCACCGTGAAAACCCATGCGGCGCATCCCGGCATCTACCTTGCGGACGTGTATTTCTTTGGCCGCTGGGCCGCGGTGCAGAAACGGCCGGTCTGGCTCGATTGCACCGACCGTCGGCGCGCACTGGCGACGGCGGACAGCCGCTTTGATAGTGGGCTGCCCCAGACGCTGGACTGGATCCGTCCCAGTGGAGAGGATCCCATGCTGTCCACCGCCTGCGGGGTCTGACGATGCGGTCCGGTCTTAGCCTGCGTCTGCGTATTTTCCTGTTCTTCTGCGTGCTGGCGCTGGGCGGCATCGCCGTAACCGCCGCCGCCCTGTGGTTGGGATACAGCCGCGCGGGGCGACCCGAGCTCAAGGACGCCTTCCTGTTCTCAGGGTTGCTTAGCGGTTTTTGCATCCTCGGGCTGTGCGCCGCGATCTGGTTGTTGTTCGACGAAAACGTCGCCAAGCCGATAGAGCGTCTGGCAGCGGGCATGCGGGCCCGCGCCCATGCCGGCGTCAGCCGGGATCTGGACACGCATGGCGCCCGTTACCTGGGTGATCTGGCGCCAGCCGCGCAGGGGCTGGCCGGACAGCTCGGCCACTCGGCCATGACCGCAGCCGAGGCCATTGCCCGGGAAACCGAACACCTGGAACATGAGAAGGACCGCCTTGCCGCCCTGTTGACTGACATCCCTATCGCTACCGTGATGGCCAGCCCCACGCATCAGATCGTTCTGTACGACGGCCAGGCCGCTGCACTTCTGGCACAGGAATCCCCGCCCCGGCTGAACGCACCGCTGTCAGCCTATCTGGATCTGAACGGTTTGCAGGCAGCCTATGGCCGGATGACCCGCAGCGGACGCGAGGTAAAGGCCAAGGTCAAAAGCGCCAGTGGCGCACAGGTCCATGACCTACATTTGAAACCACTGGGCGGCGCGCCCGGTTACATCATCCTGTTCGAAGGCACCGAGGCAGGCGCCGCCCCGTGGGAGGCCCGCCCGCTAGTCTATGATTTTGCTTTATTGGAGGCTGAGCACGCCGATTTGGAGGACCGTGCGCTGGCGAGCCTGACCTATGTGGTGTTTGACACCGAAACCACCGGGCTACTGCCCCACAAAGACGAGATCGTTCAGATTGGCGCGCTGCGCGTGGTGCGCGGCCGGATCGTTGCGGGCGAGACCTTCGAGACGCTGGTTGATCCAGAAAGACCCATTCCGGCCTCCGCAACCCGCGTGCACGGGATTTCCGATGCCATGGTGAAGGACGCGCCGGGCATCGCCGAAGCTGCGCGCGCGTTCCATAAGTTTTCTTCGGATGCGGTGATCGTGGCCCATAATGCGCCGTTCGACATGGCCTTTCTCCACCGTCATGCCAAACGCAGCGGGGTTGTCTGGGACCAGCCTGTAATCGATACCGTCTTGCTGAGCGCAGCGCTGTTCGGCGCCTCGCAGCCCCATACGCTGGACGCGATCTGCGAGCGGCTGGAGGTGGAGCTCCCCGAGAAACTGCGCCACACCGCGATGGGCGACGCCCAGGCCACCGCCGCCGCCTTCTGCAAGATGTTGCCGATGCTGCACGCCCGCGGGTTGACCACCTTTGGGCTGCTACTGGCGGAAACCCGGCGTCACTCGCGCCTGATCGCAGACATGAACTAGGTAGACAATTGTGCCCATGCGTGGCAGGTCACTGGCCGAACCGGACAAGAGGCGCACGACATGGTCGACACCAGCTTCATTCCCGGTCCGGATATGATCCGGGCCTACCGCGATGCGCTTGGCTGCTTTGGCACCGGCGTGACCGTGGTCACGACCATGTCCGCGCAGGGACCGCTGGCGATTACGGTCAACAGCTTCACCTCCGTCTCTCTGGAGCCACCGCTGCTGTTATGGTGCCCCGCCCGCGGTTCGCTGCGCCATGACACCTTTGTCGCTGCCCAAAATTTTGCCATTCACGTCATGACCGAAGACCAGCTGGACATGGCCACACATTTCGCCGCCCATGGCGAGGACTTCAGCCCCTTTGCCTGGCAGCCGAATGCCAGCGGGGCTCCGGCGCTGGAGGGGGTGCTCGCCCGGTTTGACTGCCGCCATTACGCGACCCATGCGGCTGGCGACCACAGCATCATTCTGGGTCAGGTAGAAAACGTGACCACCCGCCCCGGCAAGGGGCTGATGTTCAAACGCGGCCAATATGGCGGTTTTTTGCAGCAAAGCTGACCCCAAGGTCCCCGGCGCGGACGTCGGCAATTACCCTGCGCCGACCGGTCGTCGCTGTGCGATGTCCGGCGTCACATCGTCCGGGTCCGAGGCTGTCAGGCGCAGCGGCAGCACCGCGCCTGCGGACAGATCCATTTGCGGAACAAGACCCAAAGCTCGCTGCGGGCAAATCGACACACACAATCCGCATTGAAAACAGTTCGCTTCGACCAGATTCAGCTCACCGCCGTTTTCCGACAGTCCCAGCGCATCGGTGGGACAGACCCAGACGCAGCTGTTGCAGCTGTTGCACAGGGTTTCATCAAGGACGACCGCGCCATAAGACGCCTGGTCTGGCAACGGGACCAGGGT
This sequence comes from Leisingera sp. SA32, assembly GCF_056033425.1. Taxonomy (NCBI): domain Bacteria; kingdom Pseudomonadati; phylum Pseudomonadota; class Alphaproteobacteria; order Rhodobacterales; family Roseobacteraceae; genus Leisingera; species Leisingera sp. SA32. Next base: position 142,257 of record NZ_JBVYHB010000002.1, read on the forward strand.
TTGCTGAACCGGCAGCAGAACCGCCGCGCTGGCGCGCGCCGTGTCGCGACGGGTCCCCACAGCCAGCACGTTGGGATCAGCAGGCTCATGCCATCGCACCGGGTGTGCGAGCCCGTTCAAAAGATCTTGCGAACTGTTGAACAGATGGATCCGCCCGCCGCCGCCCAACTCTTGCGCAAGTTCCACCTCCTGGGTTTGGTGTTGGCTGCCTTCAATCATGCTGACCTGAAGGAAAATCGCGTCAAATCCGCCTGCCAGCGAATGAAGGAAATCCGCGTGTGCGAGTTTTTCCAGGCTGCAAACCGCCACCGGACAGACATCCCCCGGCAGCGGGCCGCTCGCCTGCCGCATCATTGGCTCCACCTCAAACAGCAGCAGGATCTGCGGTCGGCCTGTATCCTGTTTGCGCAAAAACGCCGCCTCGCATTGCGGCATTAGCGGCAGGATGCAACTGTTGCTGGCCAAATCTCGCAGCGAAGGGCGTCCACGCAACGCATGGCGCCTGCAGCAGGCACCTGCCTGCGTAGATCCGCACAGACACACCTGCTGTGGAGGGCTCCCAGCCCATGCCTGCCCCTCTTCGATATAGGCGCGCATTTCTCCCATAGAGTGTATTGTAGCACAATTATCCACAGCCGATACGTGTATATCAAAAATGCTACGGATTTATCGTATCTTTAACTTCCGATCCGGAAAGAAAAAAATCCGCCGGACCGTAAGATCCGGCGGAATCTGTCGATGGCACGCTGGCGGTGCGCAACCGCACTGTCGCGGCTTAGTTCAGGGCAGCATCGGTGATGGCATGGCTCCAGGCGCCTTCGGGTTCCTTGGTAATGACCGGAGCCGAGCCGCCGGTCAGCAACGTATCCACCGTGCGCTGATAATCGGCCGGATCCAGAGCACCGTTGCTGCCGGAGGTCAGCTTGGCGATCTCACGCATCATGCGCTTCTGATGGGTCTCCGTCTGCGCACCGGAGGCATCATTGTCGAGCACGATCTCCGCCGCTTCATCCGGATTTTCCTCGGCGTATTTCCACCCTTTCATGGAGGCGCGCACGAAGCGCTGCATCTTGTCCGCAAACGCGGGATCTGCAAGGTTGTCCTCCAGCACATACAGGCCATCTTCCAACGTGGCGACGCCCTGATCCTCGTACTTGAAGGTAATCAGCTCCTCCTCGGATACGCCTGCATCGATGATCTGCCAGTATTCGTTATAGGTCATGGTCGAGATACAATCGGCCTGACGTTGCAGCAGCGGGTCAACGTTGAACCCCTGTTTCAACACCTCCACGCCCTTCTCGCCCTTGCCGTCCGTCGAGATCCCCAGTTTGCTCATCCAGCTCATGAAGGGGAACTCATTGCCAAAGAACCAGACCCCTAGGGTGCGGTCCGCCAGATCTGCCGGTTCGGCGATGCCGGTGTCCTTCCAGCATGTCAGCATCATGCCGGAAGATTTGAACGGCTGAGCGATATTGACCAGGGGAAGCCCTTTTTCCCGCGCAGCCAGCGCGGCGGGCATCCATTCCACGGTCACATCCGCGCCGCCGCCTGCAATCACCTGGGTCGGCGCGATGTCCGGGCCGCCGGGCAGGATGGTGACATCCAGATCCTCCGCCTCGTAAAATCCCTTGTCCAGCGCCACGTAATAGCCCGCGAACTGCGCCTGGGTCACCCATTTCAGTTGCAGGGTCACGTCATCCGCGGCCAGCGCGGCAGAACCAGACCCCAGCGCGAGAGCCGCCGCTGTGATAATATGCTTCATGTTTATTCTCCCAGTTGGTTATCTTTGTTTTCTTTTTATTTGGTTTTATGGGCTTGCGGGTTCAGCCACGCTGCGAGGGGTGCCAAAATGTCAGCGTTTTCTCGATCAGCGCGACCAGCCCGTAAAACGCCGAGCCCGCCAGCGCCGCCACCACGATCTCTGCCCAAACCATGTCCAGTGCCAGCTGCCCAACGCTGGTGGAAATGCGAAACCCCATGCCCACGGTGGGTGAGCCGAAGAACTCCGCGACGATCGCCCCGATCAGCGCCAGCGTGGTCGAGATTTTCAACCCGTTGAACACAAACGGCAGCGCCGCAGGCAGGCGGAGTTTGAAAAACGCCTGCCAATAGCTTGCCGCATAGGTCTGCATCAGGTCACGCTGCATGGCCGAGGTCTCGCGCAGACCGGCCACCGTGTTCACCAGCATCGGGAAGAACACCATGACAACCACAACCGCCGCCTTGGACTGCCAGTCGAAACCAAACCACATCACCAGGATCGGCGCGGTTCCGACAATGGGCAGCGCGGCCACGAAATTTCCCACCGGCAGCAGCCCGCGGCGCAGAAAATCGCTGCGGTCGACCAGGATCGCGGTCAGAAACGCCGCAGCACAGCCGATCACATACCCGCCAAGCGCGCCCTTCAGGATCGTCTGCACAAAGTCCTGCCACAGGATCGGCAGGCTGGATGCAAAGCGCGCAGCAATCACAGATGGCGCCGGCAGGATCACCATCGACACTGTCAGCCCGCGCACCAGCAACTCCCAGACCAGCAGCACCGTGATGCCAAAGATCGCCGGTACCAAAAGCTGCACGGCGCGGCTCTGCGCTGCCGGGCTGGCCGCCAAACGCGCGTTGAGCCACCAACCGAGGCACCACACCACCACTGCAAGCCCCACCATCACCACGGCGCACCGCCTTTCTTCCTCTGGCCCGGAACATCCCGGGGGAGGCGCCCAGCGGCGCGGACAGCGCCCTTACTCCACAGACCAATCATGCCTGCACCCCCATGCGTTTCAGAACCAAGCGCTCCATCACCCCCAACAAGGCCACCAGCAGCGCCGCCAGGATCGCGGCCGCAAACAGCGCCGACCAGATCTGCACCGTCTGTCCGTAGTAGCTGCCCGCCAAAAGCCGTGCGCCGAGGCCGGAGACCGCGCCGGTTGGCAGCTCCCCCACGATGGCGCCAACCAGAGACGCGGCGATGCCGATCTTGAGCGAGGCAAACAGATAGGGCATCGAGGACGGCAGCCGCAGCTTCCAGAACCCCTGCGCGGTGCTGGCACTGTAGGTCTTCAACAGATCCAACTGCATCGCGTCCGGCGCCCGCAACCCCTTGACCATGCCCACGACCACCGGAAAGAAGCTGAGGTAGGCGGAAATAACCGCCTTGGGGATGATCCCCTGCACCCCGATGGAATAGAGCACCACAATAATCATCGGCGCCAAGGCAATGATCGGAATGGTCTGGCTGACAATTGCCCAGGGCATCACCGACATATCCATGACGCGCGAATGCACAATCCCCACCGCCAGCAGGATTCCCAGCCCGGTGCCAATGGCAAAGCCCAGCAGCGTGGCAGACAACGTAACCTGCGCGTGGTAGATCAGGCTGCGTTTCGAGGTGATCTTTTTTTCCACCGTGGTTTGCCACAGCTCCACCGCCACCTGATGCGGCGCGGGCAGCCGCGGGCGGTCCTGCACCCAGGTTTCCCCAATCGCAAAGCTGTTGCCAGCCACCAAGCCCAACGTTCCTAGATCGCGGCGCGCCTTTGGCGTCGCCGGGGTCACTTCAGCGCCGCCGCGTTCTGCCTGGTCCAGCACGCCCTTAATGTTCATCGGCACACAGGCCGCATACCACAGCGCAAGGATGGCGCTCAGCACGGTCAACACAGCCACCAGCGTTCTCATGCCTGCCACTCCATTCTGTATTGTCCCGGCTCACCCGGCGCATCCGGCGGCAGCTCTGCGGTGATCTCAAATCCCTGTCGCCGATAGAACCGATGCGCCGCCAGATTGGGGATATGGGTCTGAAGCCAAAGGCTGCTGCGCCCCGTCTTGGCCTGGTCCATCAACCTCGTCCCCACGCCCTGCCCCCGCCGGGCAAGGTAAAGCGCGCCGATCTTGGCCGTGGCCGGGTCCACCGACATGTAGCCAACCACGGCGCCACCTGACGCCTCTGTTGCGACATGGATCTCCCGCGCGTCAAAAGCCTGCTCCAGCATGCCTTCCACCTGCGGTATATCCACGGTCGCAGGCATCCACGTGGTGTCCCGCTCCCAGGCGCAGACGATTGCGGCCATCGCAGGGATGTCCGTCCGGCTGGCGGCGCGCAGCTCAATCATCGCCATGCCCTGCCCGCAGCCCCTCGCGCACCCGGTGGGCGATCTCGATGAACTCAGGACTGTCGCGGATGTCCAGGGGGCGTTCCTTGGGTAGGGTGCTGTCGATGACATCGTGGATACGACCCGGCCGCGGCGACATCACCACGATCTTGGTCGACAGATACACCGCCTCCGGGATCGAGTGGGTGACAAAGCCGATGGTCTTGTTGGTGCGGGCCCAAAGTTTCAGAAGCTGCTCGTTCAGGTGGTCGCGCACGATCTCGTCCAGTGCGCCGAACGGCTCATCCATCAGCAGGATGTCGGCGTCGAAGGCGAGCGCGCGCGCAATTGAGGCCCGCTGCTGCATCCCACCCGACAGCTGCCAGGGGAACTTGCCGCCAAATCCTGACAATTCAACGAGTTCCAGAACATCCTTAACGCGCTTTTCCTGCTCTGCCTTGGTGTATCCCATGATCTCCAGTGGCAGTTTGATGTTCTTGGCAATGGTTCGCCACGGATAGAGGCCAGCCGCCTGAAACACATAGCCATAGGCCCGCTTGCGCCGCGCTTCATCCGGGGTCATGCCGTTGACGCTCAGACTGCCGCCCGTGGGCGTTTCCAGCGCCGCGATGCAGCGCAGGAAGGTGGTCTTGCCGCACCCTGACGGCCCGATAAAGGAGACAAATTCGCCGCGGCTGATCGCCAGGCTCACGTCCTTCAACGCATGCACGGAACCGGCACCTGATCCAAAGGTCAAATCCAGATTGCGCGCTTCGATCACGGGCTGGGCAGCGGTTGGATCAGCTGCGGCCCGCGCGGGTCGAAGATCCTGGGGAGGAGTTTCCATATTCATTTCTTCGCCTTGATTTCACACAGGAAAACGGGCCGCCGTTACCGGCAGCCCGCTCCTGTTTCATACGCCTGTCGCCGGGATCCCGCTGCGCTCTACCGGGCGCGGCGCGGTCAACTCTTTCCAGGTCGATAGCGCCTTGTTGACGGTGGTGTTGGCATCGCGCGAGACAAACTTGCCATGGCCCTCCTGGCACTTGATCTCACCATCCTCGACCGCCACCTGGCCACGTGTCAGCGTATAGCGCGGCAAGCCCTTGACCTGCTGCCCCTCAAACACGTTGTAGTCGATCGCGGACTGCTGGCTTGCGGCAGAGATAGTCTTGGACTTCTGCGGATCCCAGACGACCAGATCGGCATCGGCCCCCACCAGAACCGCACCCTTTTTGGGATAGCAGTTCAGGATCTTGGCGATGTTGGTGGAGGTCACGGCCACAAATTCGTTTGGAGTCAGCCGCCCGGTTTCGACACCGTGGGTCCACAGCATCGGCATCCGATCCTCCAGGCCACCGGTGCCATTGGGAATCTTGGTGAAATCGCCCACGCCAGTGCGCTTCTGCTCGGTGGTAAAGGCACAGTGATCGGTCGCCACCACCGACAATGACCCAGACTGCAACCCCGCCCACAGGCTGTCCTGATGCTGTTTGTTGCGGAACGGCGGCGACATCACCCGGCGCGCCGCGTGGTCCCAATCCTTGTTGAAATACTCGCTTTCGTCGAGCGTCAGGTGCTGGATCAACGGCTCGCCCCAGACCCGCTTGCCCTGCATGCGCGCGCGACGGATGGCCTCGTGGCTGTCCTCGCAGGACGTATGCACAACATACAAGGGCACACCGGCCATATCCGCAATCATGATGGCGCGGTTGGTCGCCTCGCCCTCCACCTGCGGCGGGCGGGAATAGGCGTGCGCCTCGGGGCCGGTGTTGCCGGCCGCCAGCAGCTTGGCCGACAGCTCCGCCACCACATCGCCGTTCTCCGCATGCACCATCGCAATGCCGCCCAGCTCCGCCAGCCGCTGGAACGAGGCATAAAGCTCATCATCATTGACCATCAAAGCGCCCTTGTAGGCCATGAAATGCTTGAAGGTGTTGATGCCGCGCTCCTGGATCACGGTCTTGATCTCGTCAAAAACCTGTTCGCCCCACCATGTAACCGCCATGTGAAAGGAGTAGTCGCAGTTGGCGCGGGTGGATTTGTTGTCCCAGCGCTTCAGCGCGTCCAGCAGGCTTTCGCCCGGACTGGGCAGCGCGAAGTCCACCACCATGGTGGTGCCGCCCGCCAGCCCCGCCCGCGTGCCGCTTTCAAAATCATCCGAGCTGTAGGTGCCCATGAACGGCATCTCCAGATGCGTGTGCGGATCGATCCCGCCGGGCATCACGTAGCAGCCGGTGGCATCCAGCTCCTCGTCCCCTTTCAGATCCGGACCGATCTGGGTAATGACGCCATTCTCGATTAGCACATCCGCCTTGTAGGTCAGATCAGCGGTCACGATGGTACCGTTTCGGATGACTTTGCTCATGTTTATAACTCCCTGAATCGGGGCGTATGTCCACGCCTCCCATTATCTCTTCCGCTGTCTGGCGCAGCTGTTTTCATATTTCCGGACATACTCCGGGGGAGCGGCCCCAAAGGGGCCGCGAGGGCAGCGCCCCTACGCGACGATCTCCGCCGTCTCGACCACTGCATGGAACAGCACATTGGCACCGGCCTCGGCCCAGTCCTTGCTGATTTCCTCAGCCTCATTGTGGCTGAGACCATCTACGCAGGGGCACATAACCATGGCCGTTGGCGCCACTCGGTTGATCCAGCAGGCATCATGGCCCGCGCCTGAGATGATATCCAGATGCGTGTAACCCAGCCGCTCTGCCGCGTTGCGCACTGCCGAAACGCAGCCCTCATCAAAGGCTACAGGGTCGAAGCCGCCGACCTTCTCGAATGCGATGTCAACACCCATCGCCTCGGCGATCTCGCCCCCGCGCTCGCGCAGCCGGGTTTCCATCTCGGTGATCACCTCCAGCTCCGGGCTGCGGAAATCGACGGTGAAGACCACTTTGCCGGGGATCACATTGCGCGAGTTCGGGTAGACGTCGATATGACCCGCCGCCCCCACTGCGTGCGGTGCATGGCTCCAGGCAATCTTGTCCACCTCTTCTAGGATCCGCGCCATGGCAAGGCCCGCATTGCGGCGCATCGGCATCGGGGTCGATCCCGTATGGGCATCCTTGCCGGTGATTGTCACTTGGGTCCAGCTGAGGCCTTGGCCGTGGGTTACAACCCCAATATCCTTGCCCTCGGCTTCCAGGATCGGGCCCTGTTCGATGTGCAGCTCAAAAAAGGCGTGCATTTTGCGCGCGCCAACCTCCTCGTCGCCGCGCCAGCCGATGCGCGACAGCTCTTCGCCGAATGTCTTGCCCTCCGCATCGGTTCGGTCATAGGCCCAGTCTTGCGTGTGAATGCCCGCAAATACACCAGAGGACAGCATGGCGGGGGCAAAGCGTGTGCCTTCCTCATTGGTGAAATTGGTCACGACAATGGGGTGTTTCGTCTTGATGTTCATGTCATTGAGCGAACGGATCAGCTCCAATCCGCCAAGCACCCCCAGAACCCCGTCGTATTTGCCGCCCGTCGGCTGGGTATCCAGATGCGAGCCGACATAGACCGGCAGGGCGTCAGGGTCGGTGCCTTCCCGCCGCGCGAACATGTTGCCCATCTGGTCCAGCCCCATGGTACACCCGGCATCCTCGCACCATCTCTGGAATAACGCGCGGCCCTCGCTGTCGGCATCGGTCAGGGTCTGGCGGTTGTTGCCGCCAGCCACGCCAGGACCGATCTCCGCCATCTCCATCAGGCTGTCCCACAGCCTGTCGCCATTGATCTTCAGGTTTTGTCCAAGCGACGTCATCACGAGCTTCCTTCCCTGTGCGCCCGTCGTTGCAGGCTTCCCCCGGCTAGTGGTGCCGGGTTTTCGGTGGCTTCGCGGCACTGGTCATGTAGGCGCCAGCCTATTGCCGGACCGGCGTGTTTTGCCGGACATTGATTTGACCAACTGGTCAAACTCACGCTATCACGGGATCGGTATCAGTCAAGAAATTGACGCCTACCCCCGCAAAAAACCGCGCTGCCCCCATAAAACAGGCAAAAATTCGTGTGTTTGCACACGGGGGCGGCAACAGCAGACAAGGACCACAATGCCCGCAAGCCACGCGCCGACCCGCATCCAGAAAAAGAATCGTTCGGCCATACTGGAGGCGGCACTGGACGTATTCTCGCGCAGCGGCTTTCGCGGCGCGACCGTCGATCAAATTGCCAGGGCGGCGGGGCTGTCCAAACCCAACCTGCTCTACTACTTCGCGTCCAAGGAAGCGATTTTCAACGAGTTGATGGCCGGGCTGCTGGACAGCTGGCTGGACCCGCTGCGCCGTCTTGATGCAGAGGGCGAGCCGCTGGAGGAGATCCTGGCCTACGTCCAACGCAAACTGCAGATGAGTCGGGACTTTCCGCGTGAAAGCCGCTTGTACGCGAATGAAATCGTGCAGGGTGCACCGCGCCTTCACGGCGTCATAGCCGGTGAGCTGAAGGAGCTTGTCGAGGAGAAAACGGACCTGCTGCAAGCCTGGATGGACGCGGGTCGGATCAATCATGCACATCCCAAACACCTTTTGTTTTCAATCTGGTCGCTGACCCAGCATTATGCCGATTTTGACGCTCAGGTGCGGCTCTTGATGGGCGAAGAAGATCCCTTCGACGCCGCCTCTGTCTATCTGGAAACCCTTTATCGGCGTATGCTTACGCCCCAAAGCTGACCCTAGCCTCCTGGCGTCCTGGGCGCGAAGCCGCCGCAGAACCGTCGGGATCACGCAGACGCTCCCGCGCCCGCAGGTGGCATCAGCCTTGCTGATACCACCTTATCGGCCTGGGGCCGGGGGGGGGGGGAGGGGGGGGGGGTAGGGAAAAAGGGGGGGGGGGGTTCTTGAACAAAGAAAAAAAAAA